>JALVQQ010000237.1:1292-3593 GCA_027025395.1 Deltaproteobacteria bacterium
GGAAGCGATAATGCCAGCAACTGCTGTGAAGAAACGTATGTTGGCAGAACATCAACCGGCTACAGCGGCGTAGTGCTTCACGAGTTTGGGCACGTACTTTTCAAGGGTTATAATCCATTTTTTAACAGCGGTGCGCTGCCCCTTCTGAACGAAGGCCTTCCCTCCGGGATCATGACGGTTCCTCTCTCCACCTACACCGATACAATGGGTAGTTATACCGTGGATATAAGGAGCGTCCGCAACGCTGATCTTCTACGTTTTGTGCCGCTTGAAGAACACTCCCTGAGGGACCCTCACGACGACTACTACCTGGCCCCGGTTTTCTGGTACTTTCTGGCCTCTACATATACTGACATTGCCCAACCGGACTGGTCGTATGACGACATGCCGGCAGGGTGCAGGCAATATGCAAGAACAGTGGGGCTTCTTGATGATAGCCACATACCCTATATGCACCGTGTCCCGGGCAGGGATGTTGTCTGGCAACTTCAGGAAGCCCTGGCCAGGTGTCATCCGGAGGGCAGTTCAACCCCGGCGTGTACTGATTCCGGTGACGGCACACCCGTGCTTGAAGCCAGGTGCGCTACCTACGATGATGCCGGGCACGTTACAGACCCTGGTTGCGTCCCGGCACATCCACTGGATGTTCACTGGACATTGCCCTGGGACGGCGACAATGAAGATTACCTTGACCGGGCCGGAGAGGTGCTTATGCCATTGCTGATGGAAACGGTAGATTCGGTGCTTGAAGAACACTTTCACCTTATGCCTGACGGGATAAAATACCAGGCATTCAGAAAATTCCTTGAATGGAATTTCATGCATGATGCCGTGGAACACGTCTTTCCGGATGCTAACGGGACAGACACTTTCCGTCTCAAATCATTCGGCGCCCAGTACCATGTGCTGCCACTGTCAGAAACACAGCAGTGGAGAATCCGAATTGAAAAGGAGGATGACATACCCGAAATGGCATCAGCGGTCTTTCTGCAGAGTATCGGCACACTGCTGAGCCCTGCATACCGGCAATGGAACACCCGGGATAACCAGGATATCACGGTAGCCTCAGCCGTTGCGGACAGTGCAGTGGTAATGGTTACAGCCTTTGAAGGCACCTACGACCCTGAAGGAGTGACCCCCTATGACGACTCCGGCGGGCATTACCATCTTTTCAAAGAACTGGTTACCTTTGAACCTGATATATTTGATGATGGCCGCTCCAGCACATCTTCAGATTCCAGCCGCGAGCCCCGAAACGATTCGGTGAACAATGCTACCGTGCTGGTTATAGATGAACCCGATGATACAGGGGAGAGCAGGCTATACTATCCTGACCTCAACTTCGACAACATAAATGACACGGACTTTTTCAGAGTACGCCTGCCTGACACCAGCGGCACCTGTTTTTGTGAAAACAATTTTGAAAGGCCAAGGAGACTGGTAATTACAATCTGGAGCCACTCGGATGTGAGGATAACCCCAACATTTTACACATCCGGCAGGACAGTAGCGGTTAATCCCGCAGACCTGGGATGGGTTTCGCGGGCGGCTGGCGGCATGCAGATTGTAATCGAGTGTCCGGAGCTGGCAAACCTCTCCAGGTATGATGAGGATATGCCCCTTGTAAACGAAGATGGTGAATTCATCTTCTCCCTTGATACAGGTGGACTCATGACGGGATATGACCTTGAAATACGATATGAGGAGAAGGATTGTCACCCCCTTGCCGCAAAGTTTAACATTATCAGGATTGTCGAAGGATTCAGGCCTGAGCCGGAATATTCCATCTTTCCAAACGACAGGGCATCCTACATGGACTGTGAATCCAACCCGATGTGTGATCCCGCAGCGGAATATACAGCAATATTCTGGCAGGGCGGTAACTTACGCCTTGATTTCACCTTCACGACCCCGCCGAGCTCGCAGGAGGCATTCAGCGCCGAGCTCCTGGACCAGGAGGGAATGCCCCTGGCCACTGCCGTCACCTTTGACTACCAGGACTATTTCCGGAATCTCCGAAACGGTCAGGCAGGATCAAGGGCTGTCACCACTCATTACGATCCTCAAGCCGGCAGCTCAGCCCCGAGCAGGCCGGGCCGCAAGGCCATTGGCAGGCTTATGGCCGGCAACCTTCCCAAGGGGTGGTATCTGTTGAAAATAAATGCCCCGTTCCAGACGTGGTATGGATTCCAGGGAAGCTTTCCGGACCAAGACCAGGACGGCCTGTCACCAGTAATGGACAACTGCCCTTCAACCTACAATCCGTTCCAGACAGACACGGATAACGATGGCGTGGGAGAT
>JALVQQ010000238.1 GCA_027025395.1 Deltaproteobacteria bacterium
CTCTCTTTCCTCTCTTCCTTTGCTGTCAATGGCAACGACATATCCATCTCCTATTTCTGTAACAACTCTCTCCGTCCTTACATCTATTCCTCTTTTTTCAATAAAATAATCTGCCGTATAATAAACCGCCCTGACATACGTGAGGGCAAACCGCTGAGCAAAGGTTCGGTTGGCCACCGCAGAACCATGATAATGGGGCGTTTCCCAGGCAAAAGGCTGGTATCCCAAATTGTGAAACTCGGCCAGACCATTATCGAGCCGCTGCAGAACCCAAGAGGCGGAATCCTCGTCCACGGGCCGGTTTTCGACAATATTCCAGAACTCATAGTCATCGGCACTGATGGCGGTGGAAGGGTTGGGCATGGAATCATATTGATGGGTGTAACCATGCATGACAATGGCCCCCCCGTGGCTCATGGCATAATCCATGGACTGCCGCAAAGCCTGAGCATCAGCCAGGTGGATTTCCTGGGGAATGCCATCGTTGTAAAGGCCCAGAGGATCACGATAGAACGGGATTACCGCCATAGAAAAGGGAATATGGTGGTGGTGGAGATAATCACTCAGCCGACGGACAGTGGCAGGTTCAACCAGGGCAGAGACATCTTCCAGGCGAACCAGAGCCTGATGGATTTCTTGATGGGGAATGTTGACCATCTCATGGATGAGATCGCAGAGGACCAGATAACGGTCCCGGGGACCAATGTATGAAAATGGGATATCAGCAATATACCAGAAATTCCCGGACCGAAGAACGTAGGGGAGTTCCTCGCCACTGACACTATTGGTGATAGGTACCAGCATGTGGGCCTGTCCTGGATTGTGAATGGTGACCGCACCGATTTCCGGATCGGCATAAATTTGATCCTGCTGGACAGCATATTGATAATACTTCACCATAGATCGATTCTTATAGACAATGGTATCAAAAAAACCAGGAGCAGGAAGCTCCGGACTGGGAGTCTGATTCATGCCCCGAACACCGGCAAAGGAGAAGCCGAATCGTTGGGAAAATCCGTAGGCCGGGTCCCAGGCCAGCCGCCATAAATTGTATTTGAACCAGACCACGGTTCGTTCCGTAGCCATAACATCGGTAAGGAAAGCGGCAGGCAAGGGATTATCATAGTAAGCCCCCAGATAAAAAGTCACATCATGACCATTCACCTCGCCCTGACGGTAGTCCTGAACCGGCACCATGTCCACCTGCATGGAGCTGAAATGTCCCAGCAGGTTGCGTAACATAATGGCATAGGCAAAACCGATTTTTCCCCAGGCATCATCAGGACGATAATCGTAAAGAACCAGAACACTTCTCGGCGGATCAGCAGCCCAGGTCCTGTCTGGAAGGACTGCACCGATCATAATCAGAAGGATACAAAGAAGACGGAGCACTCGCATAACTGTTTCTCCTTGAATTTAAAATAAATAATTAAAAAAAATCAACAGGGGCAACCATTGCCCAACGTGGAGGCCAAGTTTTTTGTTGACCCGGAACCATGGAGAACGGCAAACTTTCTTGCCATGAAGGAGGTCAGGGTTTCAAGGAACATGAATACCCTGGGGGCAGCTGCATCAATGGAGGAAAAAACGGTTTGGACGTTTGTAATGACGTCTTTCTGTAGGTCCGCCGTAAAAATGATAGCATACTGGCGCTTACCAAGCATAATAACCTGATAGCCAAGACCATTTTGGGTGACTTCCTTGGACAGTTGCACCATTCTCCGGCGCTTGAAAAAGGAATCATTCATACCAGAGACCATAATCTTTTTAAAAAAGTAATCTTGGGAAACAAGCACTGCCAGCGACTGGACAAAGGCATATACATTGGAAAGCGGATCAATGGCTGGCGGAATGATGGGAGTTACTTTTTTGATAGCATCCCGTTTTTTGTCCCGGGTGAGAATGATGCCCAGCTGATTTTCCTTGAGCACTATATGACTCTGTTGCTCACTCCCCCCTTTTCGTGTTGTGTATCTCTTTGGAGCACTGGATTGCCGGGCATCACTCTCGACTACAAACAATTGATTAAATCCTTCAAAAAGTATTTCGTTGAAAAAACAACTTTGACGGCAGAGGCTACACAGGTGCTCTGCAAACATGTAAACATATATCAATCTGGAGTTAAAAGAGGTTGTCAGCATCCAGGAAGATCGGATGCAGCTTTTTGCACTGTCAGCCCTGAGAATAATGGCAATCTGGTTATCACGGACCTCTAGAGTCCGATAGATATTCCGCAAATCACTGCGAGGAGTTCTTCTCTCTTCCGGAACTTGCTCTGTATTGGTCCCGGCCGCAAAGGATTCTGACAGAATACGGTGAAAAAACCGTTCATCGCCCGCCAGAAGGGAAAGATAGGATACAAACATATACACATGTGGTGCCAGGTCATCATAAGGAGGCATAAAAGATTCAACTTTGGCAATCCTATTTTTCTCTTCATCTACAGTAAAGACGAGGGCGAAGAGGTCCTCGGTCAGTTCAATCGGACGGAGGGCCGTTCTTGTTGCCTGTTGCGCATTTTTTGAACACTTCATAGCGTTAGCGTTCCCCCTGGTCTATTCTGGTTTTGATATTGCCGGGTGGCCAGGTTAGCAGCAAAAAAACCAATCAGAATGCAAGGAGGAGGCAAGAGGCACACCCGGCAATAGGGAGCGAGGTTATTTGCCCTTTGAATAGCAACGGGTATGCCAATATCACGAAAAACAAGAAGAAACAAAAGAAGAAATAGCTACATATTTATTGAATTCCAATAAATTAAGCACCAATTCCTCTGGAGAAAAAGCTCATTTACATCGGCAATCTGTCTTGATCGTGCGCCAAAAAAATAATTCTTCACCATCATGCCGGAAAAGTTTATTCATAAATACGGAAAAATGTAGCAACAGGTGACAACAGACACCTTTGCCATCATATTCTCGAAAAAAACGGCGCGTCAGCACTCTTCAATACAGCCTCCCGTAATAAAACAAAATTTCTTTTGTCGCCACCAAGAGACTAACGCGTTGGTAGCATTGCATATGTCTGAATAATTAGACATATGCTCGTTCAATATGCCGGAAAAGTGACCACATAATTCCACAAACAAGGAATACGGGACAACCACACCCTCACAAGTCTCTATAGCGAGACAAAATTATAAATTTAATCCAAGATTAGGGAAAACAATCAGTGCAGAATGAAATAGAAGAGCACACCTGCGGCAAGCAGTGTGATTCCAGCTACAATATACGAACGATATCGTAACAGGACAGAAGACGAAGGAGACGACTCGAGAGATGGTGCTGCCGGGCTCGACTCGAGTGCCAG
Organism: Deltaproteobacteria bacterium; assembly: GCA_027025395.1. Lineage (GTDB taxonomy): Bacteria > Desulfobacterota > Dissulfuribacteria > Dissulfuribacterales > QOAL01 > S144-17. The sequence goes on from JALVQQ010000238.1 coordinate 3,307, forward strand.
AGGAGATAAAGGCGGTGACGCGGGGGAATCGAACATGAAAAATGGCAGAATATAATTGAGCTCTTCTCCATTATTGTCCAAAGCTGCCACCTTTTCTGCATGGCCCTTGCCGCTGTTTCGCCCTCCTCTCCTGGACAAAACCTGGTCAGGATCATCCAGCTCGTCTGAAACAGAGCGTACCGCTGCTTCCCCAGGAGGGTTTTCCGCCACCAATGAATCAGTTCGGGAG
>JALVQQ010000239.1 GCA_027025395.1 Deltaproteobacteria bacterium
GCATCTTGAGGAGATACTTGAAGCTGCCAGGGATGCAGAAAAGCTGCGCCGCCAGGTCTCCCGCAAAAGAAAGGAACGGGACGATGTGACCAGGCTGCTGCTTGAATATGAAAACTACAGGATAAAACTTGAAAAATCTGCTGCCTGGAAGCAGGAGCTGGACGAACTCACCCAGAGGGATGCCAGGCTTAACAGGGAACTTGAAGAGTATGAAAAACGCCTTTCCCGGCTTGCGGTAGCAAGGCAGGATGCAGGCATCAGGGGCCAGGCTGTTGAAACAGAGATCAGGCGGCTTAAAGAGAGCATGTCAGAGGTAAGCGCAATGCCGCCTGCCCCTGGATGGGAAAAGGGTGAAATAACAGACCTTCCAGATGCCCTGGAAGACCTGATGGAGATTTACCGCAAGGAGTTTGAGAGGGAGGCGGAACTCAGCCGGGCAATTTCACGCGGACTTGCCCTGATTGAAAAACGCACCTATGGCAAATATCCTGCTGACGATGAAAGGGCAGTGCTTGACCGGCTGGTTGAAGAGCTTGATGCACTTGATGAGCGTGAGCGGGCGGTACGGGAGCTCTGGACATCCATTGCCGTGGGGCTCAGGAGTGCCTTCAAGGGGCTTGACCAGGATCTTGAAACATTAAAGAGCAGGGTGGACCAGATGAATCGCGGCCTTAAAAAGGTGAGCGTATCAAACCTTGCCCGCCTTCGTCTCCAGGTTGCTGAAAGGCCCGAATGGACAAAGCGTATCCGTGAGATAGCAAGAAGCGAGGAAATGCCCCTGTTTTCAGACCCGGTCAACACCAGCAGCGCCCTTGAACAGCTTGGAGAGCTTCTTTCCCAGCATCCAAGGGTGGAACTCTCGGACCTTTTTGACCTTCACTTCGAGGTTCACGGATCCGGTGGGGAGGTGAGAAGTTATCATCACCTGGAAAATATTGAGTCCCACGGCACAACAATTACCATCAAGGTGCTCATAAACCTTATCCTGCTCCGGGGGCTTCTTGGACGAAAGAGCGCACGCATCCCCTTTTACCTTGACGAGGTTTCAAGCCTTGATCATAACAACCTGGGCGCCATTGTAAAACAGGCAGGAAGCCTTGGGTTCACACCGATCCTTGCAAGCCCCGAGGCAATGGCCGTGGCAGAGAATATCTACTTTATCACGGAACAGGGCAAAGGGGTCGTGATAGAGCCCAGGAGCGCGAGACTCAGGCTGAAAAGCATCTCTGATGATGCCCATGTTAAAGACCTTAATGGGCAAAATGATGCGCAAGAAGAACAGATAGAAGAATAACCTGATGAGTAACCAATCTGTTGCCACAGCAAGCCTTGCCCGCAAGCTCGCCACCCTCCTTGAAACAGGGACACTGCCGGCCTCGGCCCTGGGAACCCAGGCCAGGCAAAAACTCACTCCCCTGTTTGAGGCAGGAATACTGGAAGAGACACGCTCAGGTGGCGGGCGCAGTATCAGGGTGCGTGACCATGACGCGCTTCTGGCATTCTCCCTGAAGCTTTTCCCTTCAGGGCTTGATACAGATGCCCTGTTTGCAGATTCCCTTCCCAGGGCCAGTGGCATACTGTCGGTAAGGGATTCCAAGAATGCCTCGTCTACCTGGGCAGAGCCTGTGCTCCTCAGGGGATTTGGCAATGCTTCACTTTCTGGCCCTCCTGGTTGCTTTCCCGCGGCTGAACTGACTGAAATGGCTGGGCTGTGTGCAATTCGCCTTGATGAGCCCTTCAAGTGGGGTTTTTCAGGCAGGCTTGCAGTGGCTGAAAACCTGGAATTTTTCCTAAGCTTTGAAAAAAGCGGAATCTCCTGTGACCTTGTCCTGTACTCTGCTGGCAGGCTCTCTGGAAGGGTTATCAAGTGGCTGGCATCCCCGCTCATGGCAGAATGCCCTGTGCTTCACTGCGGAGATTATGACCCGGCAGGGCTCCAGGAGTTTATCAGGCTATGGAGGGGCGTGGGAGAACGCGCCGGGCTTTACGTCCCGGAAGGCCTTGAAGACCTTATAAAACAGTATGGCAAGCCCGAACTGCTTCATTCCCAGAGGCACCTGCTGCCATCTGTCCGCTCATGTGCCCACGAACAGGTAAGAGAGGTGTGCAACCTGGTGGAACAGTACTCAATGGGCCTTGAACAGGAGGTGCTGCTGCTTGCCTGACGCCACCCAAAAGGTGATATCAGATCTGGACGCCGGGATGTCCGCCTATCGTTACCAACCAACACTTGATGGTATAATCGGGCGCCAACCGCCACCTAAACCACGCCAAGTTCCTTTTTAAAGGCCTCGATGCCCCCCAGTTTCTTGATGACACGATCCATCCTTGACTTGAGCTTTACATTTTCGGTAAAGAGCCGGGCGGCCCTAACTACCAGGTCAGCGGCCTCCTCCCGGGAAGAAACCTTTGTGATCTCCATGCCGGGCACCGGTTTTGCCCCGCCGTGTCCTCCGGCAAAGACCTTCCAGCCGCTCTTCACCCCCACAAAACCGAGATCCAGCATGTTTGCCCATGAACAGCATGCGGGGCACCCGGCAATGCCAAGCTTCATCTTTGGCGCAGAAGGCTCACCGCCGGCATGTTCATAGAGGTAGTCACCAAATGCAAAGGTATCGTGCCATGCGAACTTGCACCATGGCTTTCCGACACAGTTACGGGCATGTGAGAGATTACGCGTCTTTCTTACTGCCGCGCCGGCAGATTCCATTATCTTCATTGCCATATTGCCGGATTCCTCATCAAGGCCCAGAAGCATGATCTTCTGTGCCGTGGTAATGTGTATGGTGATATGCGGTATTTCAGATACCTCTCTAAGTGCTGAAAGCACTCCAGGTCCCAAATTGCCATTCGGTATCTCGATGGTCATGGCAACCGACCCGTCCTTCTGGGGATTTAGACCGGGAACAGACGGCGATTTCATATTACTATCCTCCTTTATTGGCAAAAGTAACTAAACAGCAAACAACAATTTTGTTCAAGGGTTATTTAAAAACCGGGTTTACCATGTCATAACGGCGGGATACAATCCACTGCCCGGGAACAGGCGCATGTTCCGAAATCTCTCAAGCAGTGATACTGTCAGTTCAGGACAAACCGGCATCCTGACCTGCATGGGGCAGCCTTGATGCACGGGTGCATCTCCTTCCTGCCGCAACCAGTACACACCTCCCTGGTCTGCAGGCGTCTGCGCCGCTTGTCATGCGATTCCATCGCTGCATCGCCCTTGCAGTCAAGTGGCAATCCATGATAGAAAGATGCTGTCAGCCGTTTAGTCATGGATGACTTTCCCAAATCAAACTTATCCCGTTACAGGCGTGCACAAGCCGGGCACTGGCCGTCATTCCGGTGCGCCCTTCGGGCTTGCGTCATATAGCCAAGCAATGCTGGCTGTTCCAAGGAGACAAAAACACAATGATCGTTACAGAAACAGATTTAAAGGAAATAAGGCTGCTTCACCGCGGCAAGGTAAGGGATATATACGAACTTGACGACATGCTTCTGATAGTGGCCACCGACCGGATTTCCGCATTTGATGTTGTGCTCCCCAATCCTGTTCCGGACAAGGGAAAGGTGCTTACCCGGATATCGCTTTTCTGGTTTGAAAAGCTGTCATCCATTGTTCCAAACCACATAATAACCGCGGATGTAAACGAGTTTCCTGACGTCCTGAAGCCCTACAGCCAGCAGCTCGAAGGACGGAGCATGTTATGCAAAAAGGCGGAACCCCTCCCTGTAGAATGTATTGTAAGGGGTTATATTACCGGTTCCGGCTGGAAGGACTATTTGAATACAGGCGCGGTGTGCGGCATCAGGCTGCCTGAAAACCTGAGAGAGTCTGACCGGCTTCCGGAACCCATCTTCACCCCATCCACCAAGGCGGATGTAGGCGATCACGACGAGAATATAAGTCTTGAGGCGGTTTCATCCACCATAGGGAAGGACAAGGCTGAAAAAATAAAGGAAATAAGTCTGGATCTCTACACAACAGCGGCGGAATATGCCCTGGAAAGGGGCGTAATCATTGCTGACACCAAGTTTGAAATGGGAGTTCATAACGGGAGCCTCATCCTTATTGATGAAGTGCTGACCCCGGACTCCTCAAGGTTCTGGCCTGCTGACAGCTACAGGCCGGGAGGGCCCCAGCCGAGCTTTGACAAGCAGTTTGTGCGCGATTATCTGGAGACCCTTGACTGGGACAAGAAGGCCCCAGGGCCTGAACTCCCAGATGAAATAATCGAAAAGACAAGGGCAAGATACATTGAAGCCTATGAAAGGCTTACGGGCAACAAGTTCAAATAGAACCAGCAGAAACACCACCGGAAATTCTTGCCCATGACACCCTGTAGGCCCGAAAGGACCGGAAACAAAAAGCATTTTCCCTGTTCATGGCGCCGCGCGTTTATATATGCGCTTGCGGCATGCCTGCTGATTTCAGCCGCCAACCTCTTTTCCGCGCATGCTTTCAGGTCAGGCGATTTTTACGCCACCGTAAAGCATGTAATCGACGGTGACACCATCGTGCTCCAGGATGGCGCCAAGGTGCGCTATGTCGGGATAAACGCTCCTGAAATCGCGCATGGAGACAAGCCCGGGGAACCGTTTGGCAGAAAGGCCACCCAGTTTAACCGCAGACTGGTCCTGCACAGAAAGGTGCATATCGTGCCTGCCGGTGACCGTATTGACCGTTTCGGCCGGATTCTGGCATTTGTCTATCTGCCAGACGGCCGCATGGTCAATGAAAAACTCCTCAAGGAAGGGCTCGCCCATGTCTGTTTCTTTTCAAAAAAGCTCAAAAACAGGAATTTTCTCCTGCAGGCCCAGCTATTTGCAATCAATGCAAGGCGCGGAATATGGTCGGTCCCGCCGGTCAATCCTGAACCCTATTACATAGGCAACCGCAAGTCCCTGCGGTTTCACCGTCCCGGCTGCCGGCATGGCTCCAGGACAGGAAGAAAAAACCGGGTAATATTCAGGGACAGGATAAGCGCATTCAAAAAAGGATATTGCAGATGCAAAAAATGTCTCCCGTAGTCATAAAGGCAAACGAGTACCTCGAACACGACCCAGGCCCCAGTCACCCGGAATCGCCCAAGAGGCTTGAGGCCATTTATGAACGCATATCCAGGCCTGACATGGCACAGCTCTTTCATGTGCTGGCCCCGCGGGAAGCCACTGTTGAAGAACTGTGCTGGAACCATACAGAGGCTTATGTGAAAAGGATAGAAAAGACTGCTGATGTGCGCCATTTTCAGCTTGACCCTGATACGGCCACGAGCCGGGGGTCATGGAAGGCCGCCATCCTTGCGGCAGGAGGCGTTTTTGCAGCACTTGACCATATTGCTGCAGGCAAGGCGCCAAACGGTTTCGCGCTTGTGCGTCCCCCAGGTCACCATGCCGAAAGGGACCAGGCAATGGGGTTCTGTCTCTTCAACAACGTTGCCCTCGGGGCCCGTTATGCCAGAAAACGGCTTGGCCACCACAGGGTAATGATTGTTGACTGGGACCTGCACCACGGAAACGGAACCCAGCACAGTTTCTACTCAGACAGCAACGTGCTTTACTTCTCCACGCACCAGTTCCCGTACTATCCAGGCTCAGGAGCGGCCGATCAGGTGGGTGCGGGTGATGGAAAGGGTTTTACGGTAAACGTCCCTCTTTCCCCCGGGGCCGGAGACAGGGAGTTTGCAGCCATATTCAACCGGATACTCGAGCCGGTGGCAGACCAGTTCAAACCGGATATCATTCTTGTTTCCGCCGGATTTGACATCTACTTTCAGGACCCGCTCGGCGGCATGGCAGTAACGGAAAAGGGCTTCGCCTGGATGGCATTCAAGCTCCTTGAGATTGCCAGCCGGTGCTGCGAAGGCAGGATTCTGTTCTGCCTGGAGGGGGGATATGACCTTTCAGGCCTGAGCCAGGGGGCAGCCGCAGTCATTAAAGAGTGCGCAGGAAAGAGCATCCTTGAAAGCACAGAGGCCGCGGCCCTTGGCAGCAGCACGGCCCTCCCTGAAACAGCCGCTGTTGCAGCAGGCATTCATAAACATTTCTGGAGCGGTGTAAAATAACCAGGGCCGTTTTCCAAATAAATGGAACCAGGGCAAAAAAATCCTGTCAGGACGTAATCAATGTCATTAACTTAAAGGATAGGTTTATAGGTTAAGTTAAATTTCCGGTGTGACCGTTTCTGGTAACGTGGATATTTTCTTCCTGTCATGGCAGGCTCAACTGCTGAGGCAAATGTTGTCAGCAGGCTGTCAATGATATCCAGCACACCGTAACCAGTTTTTTGGAAAAGTAGGACAATGCAGCGTGGGTCGCTAAATCCGGAAAAATCTTGGCCTTTGGGCATGCCTGTTTCTGGCCGGCGTAAAGCCCTCAGTGTGCGGCGGCGAGGCGCATCGTTTTGCCTGAAAAATAGTCACGTATGATAAAACGTGCGTAACGCGCAGCCTTTACGTCAAGTTTTGGCTTGGCATGCGCCACAAGTACCGCAACAACAATCTTCCTGCCTCTGTTTCTCTCTTCTGCGAATCCGCAGAACCAGTCATAGCGTGTACGGCGGTCTGTGCTGTCAATAGTGCCGGTCTTGCCGCCAATGATCAGCCTGGACAGTACCCTGTCCCTGCGCCATCCATGGAATGCCCTTCGGGCAGTGCCTCTTTTTACCGTGGCTTCAAGGAGATTCTTCAGGCTGGATGCCGCATTGGCGGATATAGGTGTGCTTAAAAGCTCTGGAGTGTTCTGATAAATAATATGTCCTCTGCTGTCTTCAACAGCATCTACCAGGGCTGGCTCCATCATGTTGCCTTGGTTGACCGCGACGGTTGTTATAAGTGCGCCGTGCAGGGGAGTAATGACTGTTTCGCGGTTGAAGCCGCAAGCAACCTCGGCAATATTGAATGGTTCGTCCTTGATTTGAAAATGGCTCTCCTCCACCGGAAGCTCGAAGTCAAAATGTTTCGAGAAACCGAACGACAGGGCGTATTTTTCCAGCTTTTTCCTGCCAAGGGCATAGATGCCGATTTTGCCAAACACGGGGTTGACCGACTGGGCAAAAGAATCGCGCAGGGATATTCGATTTGTGTATCGGTTTCTGTTTTTTTTGAGTTGAGCCTTGTAAAGGGTATGTTTCCTGCCGTTAAACAGCAGCGTTGTTTCCGGAGTAAACTGTTCATCCTCTATGGCGGCGGCGGCAGTAACCATCTTGAAAATACTGGCAGCTGGAAAGCAGCGTGAGGTGCATGGGTTTGCGGCGCCTTTCTCCCTGTCAAAACCTGCCATTGTGATAATGCGTCCACTTGTCGGGTCAAGTACTACCACAGCTACCTGCCTGGCAGTTGATCTGGCTATTCTTCTGTTGATGCTTTCCTGAAGAGCCGGGTCAAGACTTGTTATAATTCTGAGTGATTCCTTCCCGTATCTTGCATGCAGAACCGGGTCGTTTGTGTTTAAAATGACACTGTCGTCAATAATTTTACGCAACTCTTTTTTGGTTAATTTCAGGGCTGTTGCATACCTGCGGTCATATGAGGGAGCATTGAGCGCCTGCCTGATATTGTCCGTGAAGACGGTTTCTTCAGGTAACAGGCTGTTTTTGCCGTGGTTAAAGCAGGATGCGCAGGTCAGCAAGGCCACAAGTGCAGATAGCACTATAAGGATTTTCAGCAGTTGTTCAGGGGTCACTTCTTGCTCCTGTCAGGCATTTTTATTGGTGCTTTTGCGAAATTCAGCAGATTTTATGCCATACCTTCGGAGAATACGCTGAAGGGCCTGCCTTTCAAGGCCGACAAGCGCGGCTGCAGCGGTGACATTGCCGCCTGTTTTTTCAAGTGCCCTGGATAGATACTGTTTGGTGAAAAAGGAAAGCAGCCTTGATTTGGCCTCCTTGTATGGAAGATTTTCAAAACAGGGCATCCCGTGTTCCTGCAAGGTTGCATCCCTGGGGTCTATAGGGGGCATGTCAGTAGCCCTGATCTCCTGTGAATCTGCAAGGAGGACCGCCCGTTTTACCGTATTTTCAAGCTGCCGCACGTTGCCTGGCCATTTGCAAGACATGAGGTATTTAACCGCGTCCCTTGAAAAAGTCATTGTCCCGCGGTCATACTTTGCAGAATATTTTTTTAAAAAAAAGTTTGCTATAACGGGTATGTCTTCTGGAATCTCCCTGAGAGAGGGCATGGAAACGGTAACGACATTGAGCCGGTAGAAAAGGTCCTCCCTGAACAGCCCTTTTTTAATCTTTTCTTCGAGATCCTGATTTGTAGAGGCAATAACTCTTACATCCACTGGGGTATTGGTGGTGGAGCCAAGAACCCTGATTTCCTTTTCCTGGAGCACTCTCAGCAGTTTCGTTTGAATGGAAACCGGAATGTCACCGATTTCATCAAGCAGTATGGACGACCGGTGGGCTGCGAGGAAGAGTCCCTTTTTTTCCTTGTTTGCGCCTGTAAATGCCCCCTTGGTGTAGCCAAACAGTTCACTTTCAAGAATTTGCTCCGGCAGGGCAGGGCAGTTGACGGTAACCAATTGCCTTGAGGCCCTTTTGCTCATCGCATGCAAGGCCCTTGCGGCAAGTTCCTTGCCAGTACCGCTTTCGCCCCTGATCAGCACTGTAACATCCGACGGCGCGATCCTGGCCAGCAGGTCAAGTACCTGTTTGATCTTTGGAGATGATCCTACAATACCATATGATACGGCCTCTTCCTTGAGCCTGTTTTGCAGCCGCCTGTTTTCCTCCCTGAGCCTGGAGTGCTCAAGGCACATCTTTACAATATGTACCAGCCTGTCATTGTCGAAAGGTTTCTGGAAATAGTCATACGCGCCATTTTTAAGCGCCTTTACTGCGGATTCAACAGTGCCGTAGCCGGTGATGACGATGACAGCTATTGTTTCGTCAAGCTGCTTCAGGCTTTCGAGCAGGTCGAGACCGTCCATGTCAGGCATTCTGACATCTGTAATTACCAGGTCAGGTCTGCTTTGCCGTGCAAGTTCAAGCGCCTCTGTTCCGGAGGTGGCGCCCCTGACATCAGCTTTTATCTTGCGGCTTATAATTTTTATGAGGACACGTACCATGTCCTCATTATCGTCAACTATGAGAATAGCGGGTTTGGGCTCTGACAAATTTTTTTATTAACTCCTTGAACAGTTGAATTGCCTGGCGCGGCCCCGGTCAAACCCATTTGCTGGCCTGCGGGCACAAGGCGGATGATGTGAAAATGCTCTGAAGATGCTCTTTCAGATAATCCAGGCGGATATGACGCAGCAGGCATGGCAAGCTGAAAGCCGTAAATGCAAATTAATTGTCAATCCAGTAATTTGGCGACTCTTTTGTAATGTTTACATCGTGTACATGGCTTTCCCGAAGGCCTGCATGCGAGATCTTTACAAACCGGGCATTTCTGCGCAGCTCTTCTATTGTACGGCATCCCAGATATCCCATGCCCGAACGGAGCCCGCCCACAAGCTGGAAAATAGTTGCGGAAAGAGGGCCTCTGTAGGATACGCGCCCCTCTATGCCTTCAGGCACGAGCTTGGCTACGGATGAAACCTTGTCCTGAAAATACCTGTCCTTGCTGCCCTGTTTCATGGCCCCCAGGGAGCCCATTCCCCTGTAAACCTTGTATTGTCTTCCCTTGTACAGTTCGAGTTCTCCAGGGCTTTCATCTGTTCCGGCAAAGAGGCTTCCAGCCATTATGCAGTGGGCGCCCGCGCCAATGGCCTTTGTAAAATCACCGGAAAATTTGATGCCTCCGTCAGCGATCACCGGGAGTTGATATTTTTCCGCCACGGTGGCGCAATCGTGTATTGCTGTCAGCTGGGGAACTCCAACGCCAGCGACGATACGGGTGGTGCAGATCGAACCGGGGCCAACGCCAACCTTTATCGCATCAGCACCGGCCTTTATCAGTGCCTCTGCCCCTTCGGCCGTGGCAATATTGCCGGCGATAACCTGCAACCCGGGGAATGTCTGCTTTATCTCCTCTACCGCATCTATAACATTCTGTGAGTGTCCATGGGCCGAGTCGATTACTATTACGTCCACTCCGGCATCAACAAGAAGCTGTGTGAGTTTCAGCCTGTCGCCCCCGGCCCCAACTGCGGCACCGACACGGAGCCTGCCCATGTCATCCTTGCATGAATTGGGATATTTTTTTATTTTTTCTATGTCTTTTATTGTAATC
>JALVQQ010000240.1 GCA_027025395.1 Deltaproteobacteria bacterium
CAATTTTTTTACTTATTACCACTGGTGACTATACTGGTCAACTGATTATCTCATCGGAATAACGCAATTTAATTGGAGCACTGTGTTGACGGAGGCCCTGTTTTAACCTATTTTAAACCCCCGGTTACGTGGTTACCGGTGCACAGGACATGAAAACAATCGCTGTATTCCTGTTGATTAATGTTTTTTGGAATCGCGTCTAATTTTTTGTTTTTATTAGGCAAATTAACATCAATTTTGTATAATTCAATATTTTGCAACCCACGGAATCCGGCACGGGTCAATGGCTGCCGGCATTGCAAGGCGGCTGAATTTCCGCTGAATGTCCTGTGTGTCACCAGGTATTTTTAGCCAGAATTTTGAAACTGCTCGCAGGCGCCCCGTGCACGGCGGTGGCGGATAATTGAACCGCCGGCAGTTAGGCCGCGCTGACAGGCATGGGCAGGGCATCGCCGGCAGGCTCAAGAATTTGCCGTATTTCAGTGTAGAAAACCAATTTTGTTGTTCAAGGAGTTTGATTTATGGGCTTAACCGTAACGGAAAAGATTATTGCCGAACATCTTGTGCATGGCGAGATGGTGCCAGGGAGCCAGATTGCCATACGAATAGACCAGACTCTTACCCAGGATGCCACCGGGACAATGGCATACCTTGAATTTGAATCCATAGGGATATCCAGGGTGAAGACAGAGCTTTCCGTAAGCTATGTTGATCACAACCTGCTGCAGTCAGATTTCAGGAACGCTGATGATCACCGTTTTCTCCAATCAATCGCCGCCCGTTTTGGCATCCACTTTTCAAGGCCCGGCAACGGCATCTGTCACCAGGTGCATCTTGAACGGTTTGCCCGCCCCGGAAAGACCCTGCTCGGCTCTGACAGTCATACGCCAACCGCAGGCGGCTGCGGCATGCTCGCAATGGGAGCCGGCGGCCTTGACGTGGCAATGGCAATGGCGGGAGAGCCCTTCTACCTGAATATGCCTCTGGTGGTGGGAATCAGGCTCACCGGCAGCCTGGGGCCCTGGGTGTCGCCAAAGGATGTGATTCTTGAACTCCTGCGTCAGCTTTCCGTTAAGGGCGGCGTGGGGCGTGTGATGGAGTACTTCGGGCCGGGTGTGGAGACTCTCTCGGTAACAGACCGGGCTGCAATAGCCAATATAGGCACGGAGCTTGGCGCAACCGGAACGGTGTTTCCCTCTGATGCAGTCACCAGAAAGTTCCTTGAAAGCCAGGGACGGGGTGACCAGTGGGTTGAGCTTCTTGCAGATGAGAATGTGACATATGCCGATCTCATCGAAATCAATCTCGATGAGCTGGAGCCAATGGTCGCATGCCCCTCATCACCTGACAATGTGAAAAAGGTCAGCGAGGTCGCCGGGCAGCCCGTGGCCCAGGTAATAATAGGTTCATGTGCAAATTCATCATACCGGGATATCGTTCTGGCCGCCGAGGCCCTGAAGGAACGGCAGATTCATCCCGATGTGAGCTTTGAGATAAACCCTGGCAGCCGCCAGGTGCTTGAAAATGCCGATGCGGCAGGGGCGCTCAGGCATCTCATCCACTGTGGCGCGCGTATTCATCAGTGCGGATGCCTTGGATGCATAGGCATGGGCCAGGCGCCGGCAACGGACACCATCTCCATGCGCACGTTTACCAGGAATTTCCCCGGAAGGAGCGGCACAAGGAATGATAAGGTGTATCTCTGCTCTCCGGAGGTTGCGGTAGCCGCGGCTGTTACCGGCAGGATAACCGATCCGAGGGAGCTTGGAGAGGCCCCGTCCGTAAGCCTGCCTGACAGGTACATTATAAATGATAATGGAATAATCCCGCCAAGGGCCGATGGCTCAGGGGTTGAGATAATCCGAGGGCCAAACATCAAACCCCTGCCCGATTTTGATCCCGTACCTGATGACCTGAACGCCACCGCGCTTCTCAAGGTGGGTGACAACATCACCACTGACCACATAATGCCGGCTGGCAGCAAAATCCTGCCTCTGAGGAGCAATATTCCCGCTATAAGTGAATATGTTTTCAATGCCATAGACCCTGAATTTTCCGCCAGGGCGCAAGAGGCAGGCCCTGTCATTATTGTTGGCGGTGAAAACTACGGTCAGGGCTCATCAAGGGAGCATGCAGCCCTTGCCCCCCGCTATCTTGGGGTGCGGGCCAAGCTGGTAAAGAGTTTTGCAAGGATTCACAAGGCGAATCTTATCAACTTCGGCATTGTGCCCATGACCTTTGTTGACGCCTCTGACTACGACCTGATAAATCAGGGCGATACGCTGGCCATACCCGGAATAAGGGCGGCACTCCTGAGTGGCTCGGATACAGTCACCGTCAAGATAAACGACGACCGTACACTTCAGGCAAGGCTTGACCTTTCGGAGCGTGACAGGCTGATACTGGGCGCTGGCAGCCTGCTTAACTGGGTCAGGGCCAAAATAGAGGCGGGTAACGGCTGATATGGCCACATGTTACGCTGCCGGATACCAGGCTGCGGAAGGCGCCGCAGCCGGTTCGGGAGCCAGGGGCTTGCCTATTTTCTGAAAGAACAGGATATCCTGCACGCTATTTTTTTCATGAAACCTGATGCCTCCACACAACTGTACGGAATATTCGGCCATCCGGTGGCCCACAGCCTGAGTCCGGCCATTCATAATGCGGCGTTTGATGCCCTGGGGATCAATGCAGCCTACCTAGCCTTTGATGTGACAGACCTGGCCGGTGCAGTGGGGGGCGTCAGGGCCCTGGGAATCAGGGGGCTGTCGGTTACGATACCTCACAAGACGGCAATAATGGAATACCTCGACGAGGTTGAATTGCTGGCTTCCCGCATAGGGGCCGTCAACACGGTGGTAAATGACGCCGGCAGGCTCAAGGGCATGAATACGGACTGGCGCGGGGCGATCAGCGCCCTTGAGGAAAAAGTTTCTCTGACAGGGAAGCGGGCAGTGGTGCTTGGCGCAGGGGGGGCCGCCAGGGCCGTTGTGGCCGGACTGGTCCACGAAAGAGCGTTGGTGCATATTGCTAACAGGACAGCGGAAAGGGCAAGGGAGGTTGCGGATCAGGTCCGATGCACATGGAGCAGTCTCGGGGAGACTGATGAGTTGTACGGCGACATCCTGATAAATACCACTTCGGTGGGCATGGAGCCTGATGCCGGAAAGATGCCCGTGACAGCCGGCGTTCTGAGGCGTTTCAGCGTGGTCATGGATATCGTTTATGCTCCTGTCGAGACAAGGCTTCTCAGGGAGGCGGCCGCGGCGGGCCTTGTTACAATTAACGGCCTCAGGATGCTTCTTTGGCAGGCCGTTGCCCAGTTTGAGACATGGACAGGGTTGAAGGCGCCCATTGATGTGATGGAAAGGGTGCTGCAAAGCCGTTTTG
>JALVQQ010000241.1 GCA_027025395.1 Deltaproteobacteria bacterium
TCCACCATTTGAGCCAGCCACGTTTGCACCGACAAGAGAAGGCTGTGAATTCACTTCTGTAATGTGCAGGGGATCATTTTCAGTGTCACTGTCTGGTCCGTTTCCATTATCATTAAACACATTACCGTAATCCAGTATCTGGCCTTCACTCACTGCAAACTGGTCATCCTGGGCAAAAGGTATGTTGTTTCTTGGCTCGGTGGTAAAGGTAAAGGTATAACTTTCCTGGTTCAGGTTGCCTGCAAGATCAGCCACGGCCCCGCCTGGAATTGTGACGCTGTATGTCACTCCAGGGATAAATGCCGGATGGGTTATTGTCATCCTGGTCCTGGAGGGTGATATGGAGATATCATCTATCTCCCCTCCTTCAAGGGTGATGATCCCCAGATCTTCATCTACGACCTGTTCACTGAAATCTATTACCACTGCGGCATCCAGGGCTACCCCTGAATCGCCGTCCGAAGGCTCCGTACCTGTTACGCTTGGAGGCCCTGCTGGAGTCGTATCCGGCCTGGGTGTGCCTGATATGGCAAACATGCCCAGATGGCTGGTCTCACACTCTATGTATCCATCATACTGCACACCGTTCACCACCAGGTCCTGGGTATGAACAGTGAGGGCGGATACATCGGGCAGATCAATACTCAGGCGTGTCCAACTCCGGCTTGAATTGTCCCACCTGTAGAGAGAAAGCGTCTCTTCGTCAATGTCACCCGCATCAGATGCATCGCCGTCCCCGGGATGGCTGCGGTCCAGCTCCAATGCAGTGTAATAGATCTTCAGGTTTGCGCTTTGAATATCCGGATCAAGCGGCTGGCCTGTCAATGTGGCCGCCTCCACTTCAGCAAGGATGTACCTGTTGATCATGGCGTCTCCGGCAACTTTTCCATTTTCCGCCTTTAAATGGAAATCGGAAAGGGTGTCGGTATATACAGCTACCGCGGCCATGCCGTATCCCGCACTCTGTGAAAGGTCTCCGCTGAGAGAGGCCTGGGTGTTCGGGCTGAAGTCCACCTGGAACGTGCTGGTGGTGGATGAGGCAGGCGGAGTAACAGGCCAGGCGGTAAGGACGAAATTTTCCCTGAAGTATTTCTGCAGCATCTTGAGGTATGTTATTACCTTGTATTCATCCCCGTCCATGGGACGTGAAAGCATGACAATAAGGCTGTTTCCCAGTCCCATCGACGCCTGCGGACCTGTTGGCTGCGGCAGTGCCCCGTAACCTGCCGGCGGCAGGCCGTTATAGGCAGAAACCGCGCTCACGGCAAACCTGAACTTTATACTCTCCATCATTGCCCGCTCCTGCAGTTCTTCAGGAACTCCCTGGGCAATGGCCCTGGCCTCGCTCATCATTGCCGCTATGAGTTCCTCTTTCATGAGGCGAGACATCATGTTGGCCACCGTTCCTGCAGTGGCGTTGCTGTCAGGTTCTCCAAGCATGAGTATAAGGGGATAGACTGAAAGATCCGGCACGCTTGATGACTGGGCCACAGTTACGTTAAGGCCAAAATTCGGTGCAAGCTGGAGGAGCCTGTCAATGAATTCATTCTGCCCCTGGACAACCCTGTCGTATATCACCAGTAACTGCCCTGCACCGGGGACAGGGAGATATGTATCAGGGTCCCAGTAATCTATTATTCCATCGCCATCAGTGTCAGAGACGGTCGGGTTGGTCCCGAACCTGTATATCTCGTCAGTATCGGTAAGGCCGTCGTTATCACTGTCGCTGCTGAGCGGGTTGGTATGATAACGGTTCAGCTCCACCGCATCGCTGAAGGTGTCGTTATCGCAGTCACCATTGTTTGGATCTGTTCCAACGGCAAGTTCAACGCTGTCATCAAGGGTATCATGGTCGGAATCAGGCGAAAGGGGGTTTGTGGAATAGATATTGAGCTCCTGGCTGTCAGTCAGGCCGTCACCATCCGTATCCATCAGCGCAGGATTCGTGCCGAGGGCCACCTCCCGGCTGTCGGTTAGTGAGTCTCCATCAGTATCTGTGCTGCGTGGATTGGTATTGTATGTAAATAACTCCTGGCTGTCAGAAAGAGTGTCTCCGTCAGTGTCCGGGCTCAGGGGAGATGTATGGTACACATTCACCTCCTGGCCGTCTGTGACCAGGTCGCCGTCAGTGTCCCTGTTCAGGGGGTCCGTATCGAGGTCAAGCTCTTCCCTGTCCGATATGCCGTCACCGTCGCTGTCAGCGGCCAGAGGGTTGGTGTGGCTCTGGTTGTGTTCGTACCCGTCAGTGAGTCCATCGCTGTCCGTGTCCCTGTTGAGGGGATCAGCACCCAGGGCATTCTCCTGCCCGTCTGTGAGCCCATCCCTGTCAGAATCGTAATGCAGTACGTCGGTGCCCAGGGCTTTTTCCTGGATATCGCTAAGCCCGTCACCGTCTGTGTCCATCCTGCCTGGATCAGAAGAGTGATATTCAGCCAGATCATCCAGTCCGTCACCGTCACTATCCTCAATTCCCGTGTTACTGGTTACATGATATGTGACAGCGCCACCTTGTCTGACAACGGCAAGGTCCCAGCCATCTTCTTCAACGGTGTCGGTAAGACCATCGTGATCGCCATCTATGCTGTCAGCAGGCGGATTCAGGGGATTGGGGTCTGAAGGATCAGGAATCCCGTCACCGTCTGTATCAGCAGAAACAGGATTCAATGCAGGGACCGCATTGAATTCTTCAAGATCGGTAAGCCCGTCACCGTCCGAATCCTCGAGAGATGGATCCGGAAATACCCAGGCCGTGGTTACAAGGGCGTTGTACCTGATGGTGATCTTCCACCCCTGAAGCTCCTGAAGATCAGTAAGCCCATCTCCGTCAGAATCGGCACTGGTGGGATCTGTCCCGAAAGTTATCTCCTGCCTGTCTGTAAGTCCGTCTCCATCTGTATCGGCATTGAGCGGATCAAGGTGCAGGCCTGTTATCCATGAATTCACCTCATATGTGTCGGAGAGACCGTCCTGATCCGTGTCCCACTTGTCCGATGCCGTGGGACCGCCAACGGCCCGGATATTCCACAGGATGCTTTGTGATACTGAGGTAACGGCCTGGATGGAAACCAGCGCCAGGTCCGGCGTATCGGGTGTGGGTGAATCAGGTACGGCAGCGGCATATGATACATCATGGCTTTGACTCTCTTCCTTGTTGTAAAGGGCCATTTTGCCGTCGAGTACGGGTTCTGCCTTCCAAAGTTCGGAATCAGTACCACCATCAGTAAACGACATGAAATTCGTGGAACCATTAAACCCGGTCCCTATGTATGCAGGCATGTCATGAGCCACCCTGTAACGGTTTCTCAGGGTGATAACGCCCTGGTCATCCACCTCTATTCCCCAGTGAAGCCATGACCTGTCCGATACGTTGTCATCACCGAAATAGATCCAGTCCTGGCTTTGATCAGGGCCAAGACGCATGGTTCCGGAAAATCCGGAGTTATTAGTTCCAGATATCCTGAACCAGGGGCCCATGTCAGTGCCTGTGAGATCTTCATATATATCCTTCATGCCGTCATAATCACTGTCCAGCGGTGTAACTACCGGCCAGTTGACAAAGGCTTCAAGGGAGTCAGGCAAAACGTCGAAATAGACAGTGGAGTAACTGGACTTTATACCTTCATCACAAGCCCTGTCACAGTTATCTCCAGTGCAAACGCCATAGTAGGCCCTGGAGTCAGTCCAAAGGCGCAACGTGACTTTAAAATTGTTTGCAGGGACCCTGGGTTCAACCCATGTTCCGAAATCCCATATCCTGCGCTTTCTCTCGCTGTTTATGGATTTGAAAACCAGATATCTTGAACTTCCCGTGTCATATCTTTCAGAATCCTCCTGGCAAACGTAGAAAGAAACGTCCTGGGGATAGCCCAAAAAATCAAAATCAAGGGTTATTTTTTCTGCAATACATGCAGAGGGTTTGACGTAGCTGTGCCTCATGTCCCAGCTTATGTCATCTTGACTGTAACCATCACCCCCTGTGAGAGAAGAGGAAGAAGGCAAAAGCTGAGGCAGATAAGCCGGCATACTGGGCAGATCCTGGACGTAGCTACCTGATTTCCAGATTGTTTCCGTGGCCCGGAAGCGCATTTCAATTCTGTCGCCAACAGTAAGACCATTAAAACCGTAATCACTTATAGTCACCCTGGAATCAGTCAGGGAAAAATCGGGATCAACCTGGCAGGTAGTGGAGACATGCTCGGCAATCCACTGCATGACCTTGTCGGAAAAACCATTTCCATCATGGGTAAAGGCATAGATGATGTCTGCGGCCACGACAATTGCCGCGACAATGGGGCCTACCGGCGTAGTCGCAATCATCACCTCCAGCACAAGACCATACAGCAGATAGTATGTGGCGTATAAAGAGGCCATGGCAGTGCCGGAATTTGACCAGCCTGTGGCAGATCCTATGGCATAAAAGGTATAGACACTGGTTGCCACCGCTGCGACAGAACCGCCGTAACGCAACAGAAATCTACCGGCCGCAGGGGCCTTCAGTGCCTTGGCCACCTTGAGGAATCTGCCTGTAATACCCGAAGTCAAACTTTCATCCCGTGCCAGCTTTATAAATTCCTTGAATTTGAAGCTTGCCGTACGGATTTTTCTTAAATTGGCCGCCCTGTTGTACTCCAACATGTATCTATAACCGTTCCTGATGCTGGCTATGGCTGATTTTGTGTTGAAAATAACGGTTTTCCCAATTGCCCAGCCCTTCCTGGCCCAGTCGGTAGCGGTATACCGTGCGGGGTAGCAGGCCCTGCAGGTATCATGCAGGGTTACCTCCGCTACGCCGGCAACAGCTATTGAAGCAAGGGCAACTTCCTTTTCATCCTGGCTGAGGCCCCAGTTGTCCATCTCATTTGAAATATCCTTGAGCGAGAGAGGAATGACCTTGTTCAAGGCGGTATTGTACCAGTTCAATTTCACGGATCTTGAGGTCATGGCCTCGGATTCTGCGAGATCTATTGAAAACCACCTGCCTGCATCCTGACCATCTTCCATAAGTTCCTCCAGAGTCACTGTGGCCTTTGTGGATTCTGACATGAGAAGGAGCGGGAAAATGCCGTCAGGCAGGCCGTCGTCAGACGTAATCACCCTTTCAAGCTCCTCATCCATCCACTGCCCTGCCTCAAATTCCCCCCTGAAGGATGCCATAGTAGCCTCAACTTGAGCAGGCGCCTCGGCAATCGAGGATATAGACTCCTGAAGCCCGTATTGCCCGTGAATGAACCGTTCAAGCATAATGCCATATGCAGTCCACATATCGTCCCTGTCGGCCTTGTATCCCAGGGCCGCTCTTGTGCCGCGCTGTTCCGTGGCTGAAAAGCCCGTCATGAGGAAAGGATCTTCATACTGTGCAAGGACAATTGGTTCGTTGGCCGAAGGATCATCTCTGGAGTCGGTTTTACCTACAACAAACCAGACCAGGCGTACATCTGCCGAAAAAGTCACTGGTCCTTCTCCGGTGGCAGAGTAGATCATACGTCCCTGGAATGCGACATTACCCCCCCGGTCCACCACTGGAGAGAGGGGTATGAATGCCTTTTTATATTCAGGGTTGTATATATTGACCACACCGGAGGTGTCTGACGTTACCACGATTTCAGACTGCCCGTCTCCATTCACGTCGGAAATACTCACCGCGTCAAAGGAGGAGTAGTCCACCTCTTCCATATCCCCGTCCGGCACCCTTGAAGCCTCGGTATAGACCTGAATGCCCCCGTTTTTTTTGAACACCACGATCTCTTCCCCGAAACGGGGATCCTGGGGATCGTCTGATGGCAGGATATCCGCCCCTGCCAGGGTGTCGCTCAAATCAAAGTCGAAGTTGTCGATAGTTCGCACAGGGGTGTAGGGCGCCCCGGGAATGTACCGGTATATATTCAGTCGATCGTCGATGTTGCGGGCTATCAGGAGCTCTTTTCTGCCGTCTCCGTCCACGTCGGCAAGGGCAATGCCGTCATCCGCAGTATAAAGACCTTCATCCGAAAAAGAGGGGTAAAAAACCACAGTGCTGGTGAGCGGACCGCCACGATAGGCCCAGGTGATGACCTTGCCGTTTTCAGGATTGACGGTGACGAACTCCTCCTTGTCACTGTAAGAATAATCGCCAATGACCGCCTTCCAGGAGGGCCCAAAGATGTCCATGTCCTGCTTGACAAGGAGCTGTCCCTCTCCGGAATAGACATATACTGAGGAATCCCCGCAGTGCAGCACAAGGATCTCATCCTTTTCATCGCCGACCACATCCCCCACAAGCAGCTTGTCTCCGGTTGAAAAAACCGATGTAAACTGTTCAAGGACGCTTCCTTCCCTGTCCCTTACTGTGATTTTATGTGACTTGTCCCATGCCACCACTATCTGCGCATTTCCTGAGCCCAGCACATCACCCGTTCCAAAACCGTCATTGTGAAAGAACCTGCTGTCGAGAGAACCAATTCTGGGGTCATCGGCTATCTGGATACCAAGGTCCTTAACGTCATCCCGGGCAGGGGCCATGCTGGTGGTCAGTACGAGCATGGGAACCAGTGTTATATCCTCGGTTGAGTTGTCCCTGTCCTGCATCTGCCCCTTTGTGTCATAAGGCCAGTCCCACTGCTTGTTAATCAGCATGAGGTTCATGGGATTCTTGGGCCGTACCTGGAAATCCATATGAACAGGTTTCCCGCTGCTTGTGATATTGAAGTGGAATTCACTCTGCGGCTCAGTGCTGGACAGTGGTGAAAGATCCTTGCCGTCCGGAACTCCGTCACCATCGTTATCGCTGTTCCAGAGATTTTTGTAAACTCCGCTCTGTACGGCCTGCTGGTCGGATATGACCTCTGAAAAATCCCCCATGCCATCCCCGTTACTGTCCGGATTCAGGGGATTGCTACCTATCATGGCCTCTGCGAAATCAGAGAGCTGGTCACCGTCGGAATCCGGCAAGTCGTATGCGGTTCCAAGTATGGCATCCAGATCGTTGGGGAGTCCATCTTTGTCTATGTCCATTGCAAAGGTCTTGAGGGACAGCTCTTCAGTGGATACCACCCTCCAGGTGGAGGAACCGGGTTTTCTGAAGGAGAGCAACATGGCGGGGGTCCCGGTTGATGAAAACTCCTGTCTGTAAACCAGTTCATGCCAGCCCGGTTCCAGTGAAACAGTGCCGGAATGGCTGTGGTCCGAATCAGGGGCCTTTGCGTGCTGGCCGTACCATGATGCTACGATCTCTCCGTCAATCTCTACTTCGGCGGCATCACTTGAATTAACTGCAAATTCCCAGTTACCGCCTTCTTCTTCACCAACCAGAAACCATCCCTGATAAAGGGAAGTGAAGTCTGTATCAACCCCATTGGGGTTTTCATTGTGATCAATGGCATCCACCACTTTCCAGCCCGAGTAACTTGTATCCTTGATTGATGCCCTTTCCACATCATAAAAAAGCTCCAATGCATCCTGAGGAGTTACGGGGTCCCCTTTCTTGCCGGTTGCAAGAAGCAATCCCTCCTGTACTTTCAAACTCCTAAGCGTGAGAAAGCTGTCTGTCACGGGCCTCCATGTGTTTCCTGGTGACTTGAACCACACCTTGAGAAACTGCGCCCCTGAAGCAGAGATATATCTCAGGTGGATATAGTGCCATCCCCTGTTCAGGTATATCTGCCCCGTATGCTCCTCCAGATTGCCTCCGTCGCTGTGTTCTCCATACCATGCGGTGGTAAGCCGCCCGTCCACCATTAATTCGACAGCAGAGGCGGAATTGACAGCGAATGACCATGTATCAGGGGTATCGACGTAAAAATAACCCATGTATTCCAGCGTAAAATCCCGGTCACTTCCCAGAGGATTGCCGTTTGCGTCCATTTTGGCCACAGTTCCAAAGCCGGATGTCTCGGCAGACCAGCCACTGCGCATCTCAAGACAAGCGTTCATCTCTGCATGGCTTTCAGGGACAATGCCGCACCTGTTTTCCCTGGCAATTAGAAGGAGACCATCTTCAGAGGCATGGGTCTTTACGGATTCTTCAAGCAGGGCATTGAAATCATTTTCTACGGCGGGAGGCAATGCGGAACAGACAGGCAATGCCTGAAATGTCAGAAGCAAAAAGCAAAATAGAAGAGCAAGCCTGTACTGTTTTTTGAAATTTTTCATATACGGGGCCTCTGCCAAAATTTTCAAATTTGAGCTTTACACAATAAAATTACAAAACAAATAATATCTTATCCAAAATCATCTTACATCAATCATTGCCAAATAGAAACCGATTTTCAGTTCAGGGACTATGGAATTTTCGTGCTGTACAGCATAAGATACGAACCGTTTGCAAGTTTTGCCACGGCGGGTTCCTTTACCATCTCTGATTCCAGTTCGCCTTCCTCGAGATCCAACCGTGTACCTTCTTCCTCACTCCAGGTATTGCCGTCTGTTGTAAGAAAGGAGTAGATGGAATCCTTGGACATGGGATCATAACAATAGGCCCGGCAGCCGTCATTGACGGTGATTATATTGGCAATTATCACGCCCTTCCCATCCGAAGTCCTGAGCTTTAACTGTCTCTCAGGAGCAAATTCCCTTCCGTCATTTGATGTTCCATGCAGATCCCAGGCATACAGGTGCCAGGTATCGCCTATTTTTGCCACAGTTGGGTCAAATACGGCACCACCTTCCCCAAAAGACCTGCCCTTCATTTGAAAATCTATTCCATTTGCGCCCTCTGCGTAATATGTATGAGGTCCGCCATCCCCTCTCTCATTTCCGGCATTGTCACTACTGTAGGTGACATACATCCTGAAGGTGCCATCCGGCAAAATGACCACGTCCGGGTCTACCGGCGGAATATTTCCCGAAGCACCTTCAATATTCACATACTTGTAAACCCAGTGCAGTCCATCATCAAAAGAGATGGCAACGCCTATTTTGTTGGTCACATCCCCCATGGTCCAGCCCACGTAATATGCATAAATCCAGCCCCTATCATCCACTGCCAGGTCTGATACATCAGCCTGGTCAGTGAGAATTCTGTCTGTTTTTTCAAATGATAATCCGTCCTCTGAAGTTGCTATTCTCAAACGCAGTGCCCATGGCCCTACTCCGCCACCGCCAGGCCTATCCACGGTACCCGATCCGACTGGGGGCTCATAGTCGCTTGCAAAAGAGTGTACCACCTCCACAGAATATGCATTATAGACAAGCTCGCCAGTGTCAGGTAACTGATAGCCGTAATAAATGACGGCATTCAGTCCTTCCAGAGCAGAAAAATCTACAGGGCCGTCCCAAAAATCAATTTCCTGGATTTCCGAAAGGGAATCAGTTGACTTTTGCAACAAAAAACCATCGTTCATTTCAGGAACCGAAATATACATAAACAGAGCAGCTTTCTTGCCTATGTCTTCAACCCTTGGAATCAGTTCTGGTGCGATTCTCACAGATTCACAGGCAGGCACAACAACCTTGTTTACCGGCTCCTGCACAAAATTTTCGGCACTGAAAACAATGCCTCCCAAGGGCCTGTGCGGCATACATATAGCGCTGCAACCGGTATCAGATTGCGCGTGTGCAGGAATTTCATGGAGCTGCAAGAGAGACAGAGCTATCACTAAAATAACAAGACATGATGTTAACTTATCACCGTAGCCGGGCCATTGCTCCTTTACCTGATTAAAAGACGATACAGGTTCAAGACGAGGAACCCGCAGATATGATTCCCGTACTTCAAGTTTCTGCCAACGGCACAGATGCGATGCCCCATTAGTAGAGTCATATGTTGAAAGCAATAGTCTGAAAAACATAAAATATCCCTCCGGCAACTCATTGATATCCTTATTAACAAGGTCGGATATTTTGATGAAATTGTAAAGGGTCTAAAATCTTTGCGGCTATTTTTTATCAGGACAGGATGGGCATTGCAGAAGTACGGGACAGAAAACCATAATGCTCATGCAGTTGCCCCAAAAAAAGCAGGAACAGAAT
>JALVQQ010000242.1 GCA_027025395.1 Deltaproteobacteria bacterium
CATTCATCTTGCCACGCTGGACTGGCTGAATCCTTCAGACATAGGCGAGTTTGACGTAATAATAGGTTCAGAGGTGCTGTTCCATGAAAGGTTTTTTGAGCCTCTGCTTGCCTGTTTCAAACGCTACCTGAAGCCTGGCGGTGTTATCTACATGGCCCATGACCGTCGCCGCAAAAGCCTTGCGCCTTTTCTCCGCATGTGTGAGCCTCATTATGACATATCCGCCCGGAAGCAGGTGATGAAGTCCAGGGGTGAAACCCTTGAAATTGTGCTTACCCGCATGATTCCTTCTCCAGGCTGACACGCAAAAAGTGCGGGGATTTTGATTTGCGCGCTGAACAGCTGCGGGCCTGCGCCTTTTGGCCGTACCTGTCTGGAGGAGCGTGTCAACAGGTACAATCCAGTGGTGGTCAGAAACACGGCACGGTTATGATTCGTTTTGTTTTTGAGCCGGCAGCGCAATAAGCGAGTGGCTGGGCGCAGAGGTTGCTGGAAGTAGATTGGCGTGCCTGAAATCACTCGATGAACTGGCAGTTGCCGAAGAAGTAAAACAATTGACCGACAGACTGATTCCAGAACGGTCACTTTCGTGGTCTGGAACCTTTGGCTATTTTCTGATAAGTTGCAGGCAGGTTCGGGCCTTGCTGCGCCGCACCACTTCACGGTGGCCCCGGCCGCCTCATGACTGGTGATAGACATTCATGCTGACCAGTCCTTTACGCGGGCTGGCCGGTCATATATTTTTCCAGGATACTGCCTTCCATCTCACGCTTCCTTCAAGAATCAATGGCAAGAACCATATCTTCAAAAAGAAAATCAGCAAAGCGTACAGGCCCCAGGGTATGGGGCGCAGGCCCCCTGCTGTTCATGGTGTGGTCCTCAGGGCTTTTGCTGACGCTCTTGGTGGGCGCCCTGGTTGGCGGTTACATGATGCTCGGACTTCCGGAGATATCAAGCCTTCGCTCCTACAGGCCGGATATGGTGACGGAGGTCCTGGATTCCGGCTATCATCCCATAGCCTACTGGTACAGGGAGAAACGGTGGCCGCTTCCGATGTCCCAGATCCCCGAACAGGTGGCCAATGCCTTTCTGGCCGCGGAAGATGCCAGGTTTTATCACCATGGAGGCATTGATTTCATGGGGGTTGTCAGGGCTGTCATAAAGAATGTTGAGGCCGGGGGTATTGTTCAGGGGGCGAGCACCATTACCCAGCAGGTAACGCGTTCGCTTCTTCTGACCAGGGAGCGAAGCTGGATTCGCAAGCTCAAGGAGGCGGTTCTGGCCTGGCAGATTGATGCGGCCCTTTCCAAGGATGAGATCCTGTGTATCTATCTCAACCAGATTTACCTTGGCCAGGGTGCATACGGTGTTGAGGCCGCGGCCCGCACCTATTTCGCCAAGCATGTGTATGAGCTTACACTGGCCGAAGCCGCCATGCTGGCAGGGCTTCCCCAGGCGCCAAGCCGCTATAATCCTGCAAGGCATTTTGATCGTGCGAGAAAACGCCAGAAGTATGTATTGCGGCGCATGGTGGAAGAGGGCTTTGTAACTCCGGCCCAGGCGGAGGCTGCCCTGGCTCAACAGATAGTCATCAAGTCTGAAAAGCTGGATATTCCGCCTGGATCGGAATATTTCATTGCCCATGTAAGAAAAGAGCTCAAGGCCCGTTATGGTGAGGAGAGACTCCTGACTGATGGCCTTACCATTGTGACCACCCTGGACAGGGCGTGGCAGGAAAAGGCGGCCGAGTCAATAAGGGAGGGTATTGGCAGGCTGGTGTCAAGAGAGAAAAAGGATGCTGAACTCCCGGAGAATGTCCAGTCTGCCCTGGTCTCGATGGAGGCGGCAACAGGGGCGGTGCGGGCGCTTTGGGGAGGAAATTTCACCAAGAGCCAGTTTGATCTTGCAATCCAGGGCCGTATGCAGCCGGGTTCATGCTTCAAGCCCATCGTCTATTCCACTGCATTGAAGGAGCATGTAGTGGCACCCAACTCAATAATAGTCGATGAGCCGCTCTCCCTGGCCGGCTCCGATCCTGAAAAGCCGTGGCAGCCGGAGAATTTTGACAAAAAATACATGGGGCCCATCACTATTCGGACGGCTCTCACCTATTCCCGCAATGTTATATCTGTAAAACTTGCGAAACTGGTCGGTGTAAGGGCCATAGTGGAGCAGGCACGGCGCATGGGCATAACTGTCCCAATCTCCGAAGACCTGTCCATAGCCCTGGGTTCATCGGCTGTTCCGCCCATTCAGCTGGTGCAGGCCTACAGTACGTTTCCGAATCTTGGCAGGTCGGTCAGGCCACAGTTTGTTGATGCTGTTTTGGACAGGGATGACAGGGTGCTTGAGGAGTTCGAGCCGGAATTCAATGATGCGCTGGATCCGGTGACCGCGTTCCAGATGGTCCTGTTGCTTCAGGGTGTTGTGCAGGATGGGACCGGACGGTATGCCAGAAAGCTCAAATGGCCTGCAGGAGGAAAGACAGGGACCACGGACAACTACCGGGACGCATGGTTCATGGGATTCACTCCCGAAGTGGTAACCGGTGTATGGGTGGGAAGAAAGGACAGGAAATCACTGGGGAGGCTTGAGACTGGCGGCAAGGTCGCATGTCCCATCTGGACCTCTTTTATGAAAGTTACACTGGAACACGCGGTAAAAAAGGACTTTCCTGTTCCAGATGGCGTGGCCCTTGTGCCTGTTGACAGGCGGACCGGAGAGATAGTAACCGCTGATCCGTCGCGCAACAAAAACGTGGTATGGGAGGCATTTCCGGCGGATGAGCTTCCGGCCCTGGAGCCTGGCGCCGGTATCTTCAATGTGCCGGGAATCATTCAGAAGATAGGTGATCTTTTCAGATAGGCGGCCGGGAAACGGCGTTGAGTGGCCCTGCCATTCACACGGAGAAATTTCGAGACGTTGTTCCGCATACCTGACAGCAAGCACGCTGAAGCGTTACAATGGAATTTCATTCCTGCCAATATTCAGGTCTGAAGAAAACAACCGAGGTTTACTGAAATGGATTCAAACAGTGTGGCTGCGGAGCTTTCATTAAAGCTTGATACCCTGGTTCGGCGCAGGCTTGGCGATCTCTTCAAGGGATATGGCATGAATGTTGACGATGTTATTGCCTCCCTGAAGTGGAAGCCCCTGGTGCTGATTATAGGAAATTATTCATCAGGGAAATCAACATTTATAAATGAGGTCATAGGCAGGGATGTGCAGCGGACCGGCCAGGCGCCTACCGATGACAGCTTTACGGTTATCACCGGCGCTGCGCCCGAGGAGGCAGGCAGAGAGATACCTGGAAGTACAGTAATAAGGGATGATAATTTCCCGTTCAAGCCGCTGCGTCATTTTGGCGAGAGCCTGATGTCTCACTTCAGCATGAAGATGGTCTACTCCCCGATACTTGAAGATATTGCCATTATCGATACGCCGGGCATGCTGGACTCTGTCACCGAAAAGGACAGGGGGTATGACTACCTGGGTGTGATTGGCGAGCTTGCCAGGCTTTCCGATCTTGTGGTCCTGATGTTTGACCCTCACAAGGCTGGAACCATCAAGGAAACATACCAGGTGATCAGGGGCACTCTTTCAGGCGCTGCTGGCGAGGACCGTGTCCGTTATGTGCTGAACAGGATAGATGAGTGCGAGAATATTTCCGATCTGCTCAGATCCTACGGAACCCTTTGCTGGAATCTCTCGCAGATGACCGGCAGAAAGGATCTCCCGAGGATCTATCTCACCTACGCGCCCTGTGACGAATCACGGCTGCCTCCGGGTTTTGAGGCCTGGAAGCATGAGCGTGACGAGCTCAAGTCATCCCTCAAGGCCGCCCCCATGCTGCGCCTTGACCATATACTGCAGCAGGTGGATACCGCGGTGCGCGAGCTTCGCATGGTGGCCGAGGCCATGACCCGGTTCAGGCAAGGTTTTCTGGACAGGTTGAGGGCTTCGGCAAAAATCTGGGGCATGGCTGTTCTGCTTGCATTCATGTTCGGTGATTCCCTTACGCATCTGCTGTTCGGTGTGCCTGAGACTTCCTTCATGGCCGACCTGCTTTCAGGGGGGCTTGCGCCTTCATCTTTCGTGTGGCCCGTGGTATGGGCCCTGACGATTGCCGCGGCCGGGGTTGCGTGGTTCAAGAAGGTGAAATTTCCTTCCTATGTGAAAGGCGTGCTTGCTTCACTGGATTCACTGGTTAAACTGGATACGCCGTGGCGCATGGATATATGGCAGCGTGTCAGGGATCATGTCCGAAAGCTCTTGACAGGTGATGCGGGCAGGCAGTGCTGGTTGGCGCATGCGGCCAACCTTGATAAGATTGAGTCATTCCTGAGGGAAGATCTCAAGAAATTTCACAGGGAGCTGGAAGAAAACAGGTAAGCCCGGCCTGTAGCCGTTAATTTTGCTGGCCGTTAAAAGGCTTGGGGAAAAACCTTGATAATTGTGGATGGAACCATGCAACGAGTTTTACCTCCGCACGGGGGGAATATGAAATTTTCGGAGGAGATATGTCCGGACATTCCAAGTGGAGTACCATAAAGCACAAAAAAGCAGCAACTGACGCCAAGCGTGGCAAGATTTTTACCAAACTCATAAAGGAAATCACTGTTGCCGCCCGTCTGGGCGGTGGCGATCCTTCCGCAAATCCACGGTTAAGGGTTGCCATTGATGCCGCCAAGAGCCAGAACATGCCCAAGAGTAATATCGAGCGGGCCATAAAGAAAGGCACCGGAGAGCTCGAAGGGGTGGCATACGAGGAGATTACCTACGAAGGTTACGGGCCTGGCGGCGTGGCGGTGATGGTTGAGACCATTACAGACAACAGGCAGCGAACAGTAGCCGAGGTGAGGCACCTTCTGTCAAAACGAGGCGGAAACATGGGCGAGCCTGGCAGCGTGGCCTGGGTTTTTGAGAAAAAGGGCCTGGTTGTTATAGAAAAGGACAAGGTGGATGAAGAAACCCTGATGGATATCGCCCTGGAGGCCGGAGCCGATGATATCAGGGATGAGGGCACTGAATGGGAGGTTGAAACCGCTCCCGAGGCGTTGCCTGATGTCCGGGATGCCATAACCGGCGCCGGCATAGAAATAATATCCGCCGAGGTCTCAATGGTTCCCAGCAATACCGTAAAGCTTGAGGATGAAAAGCAGGCAAAGCAGATGTTGCTTCTCATGGAGGCCCTGGAAGAGAATGATGATGTGCAGAAGGTGTATGCAAACTTTGATATTCCCCAGGATATTCTTGAAAAGGTAGCCTGATTGGATTACGGGGTGGTTTTAGGCATTGATCCTGGTTCAAGGGCCACGGGCTATGGTGTGGTTAGGGGCCACGGGCAGGAGCTGAAGTGCGTTGGAGCCGGGGTGATAAGGGCCGCCACGGACGGGACATTCTTCCAGCGGCTTGACAGGATTTACTCCGGTGTGACCAGTATAATTGAAGAGTATTCGCCGTCAGTGTGCGCCGTGGAGGATATGTTTTTCGCCAGAAATGCAAAAAGCGCGCTCAAACTCGGGCATGCCAGGGCGGCGGCAGTGCTGGCGGCCGTGCATTGCGGATTGCCGGTATATGAGTACACACCGCTGCAGGTAAAAAAGGCCGTTGTCGGCTATGGCCGGGCGGACAAAACGCAGGTGCAGCGGATGGTGAGCCTTCTCCTCGGACTTGGTAGCGCGCCTGCCTCCGATGCGGCCGATGCCTTGGCCGTGGCCATATGTCATGCCAGTGCGGTGCGTCTTGCCGCAAGGGTATCTGCCGGTGGAGGCCAGCGCCGGACAGGCTCCAGGGCAGGTGCGCTGTGATCGGCTTTTTGAGAGGCGCCGTTTTCTGCAGGGAGGGAAGCAGGGTCATTATAGACGTTGCAGGGGTAGGTTACGAAGTTTTCATGCCGGAACGTGACATGCACATGCTCCCCGGAGAGGGAGGGGAAGCGCTTGTACATGTCCATACTGTATTCAGGGATGACTCCATATCCCTTTACGGTTTCGCCAGCCAGGAACGCCGCAGCCTGTTCCTGATGCTTCTCGATGTTTCAGGTGTTGGACCCAAACTGGCCCTTGCCATACTTGGCGCACTCTCCTCCAGGGACCTGCTTGACGCCCTTGCCCGGGGAGACGTTGCTGCTTTGCAGTCCATTCACGGTGTCGGCAAGAAGACCGCGGCCAGGCTGTGTGTTGACCTGAAGGAGAGGGCGTCAGCCCTGTTTGAGCAGTCAGGCTTTATCCATGATGCGCCCAGGGGCGGGCCAGCCGTTGGCGTTGCGTCCGGCTCTGTTGAGGCTGATGCGGTTTCAGCCCTAGTGAATCTTGGATGGAGAGAGCCTGATGCCCTGAAGGCTGTTTCCTCTGTACTTGCTGAATCACCTTCCGAGCCGACCCTTCAGGAACTGATTACAGGTGCAATGGGCAGGCTGGCGGTGAAGAAGGGTGGGTAGGTTCATTTTGGTTGAAAGCTGCGTATTGCCATGAGTGATATCAATCCGTTCCCGCCCGAGGATTTGAACCCGGAACCTGTTGCAGAGGACCGTCATGCGGAACCAGGGCTTCGTCCCTCGTCGCTTGACCAGTACATAGGCCAGACAGAGGTAAAGGAGAGCCTCAGGCTCTTCATAACCGCGGCACGCAACAGGGGCACTGCCCTTGATCACGTCCTGCTTCATGGGCATCCCGGTCTGGGAAAGACCACCCTGGCCCACATCATATCTTCCGAGCTCGGCACCGGCATACGGTGCACATCAGGCCCTGTCATAGAGCGGCCCGGAGACCTGGCCGCAATACTTACAAATCTCCAGCAGGGCGAAGTGCTGTTTATTGATGAGATTCACCGCCTGAGTCCCGTAGTGGAAGAGATTCTCTATCCTGCAATGGAGGATTTCAAGCTGGACCTTGTAATAGGCCAGGGGCCAAGCGCCCGCACCGTCAAGATTGATATACCCAGGTTTACCATGGTGGGAGCCACCACCAGGGCAGGACTGCTGTCTCCGCCCCTCCGCGACAGATTCGGCGTGGTCATGCGGGTCGATTTTTACGAGGATGCTCATCTGAAGGAGATCGTCATGCGTTCAGCCGCAATTATGGGCGTGAAGATAGACCCGCCGGGCGCAATGGAGATAGCCAGGCGTTCCCGCGGCACCCCCAGGATTGCCAACCGGCTTCTCAGGCGCGTGAGGGACTTTGCCGAGGTTCGGGCCGATGGCCATATTACCGCCGAGGTGGCTGATGCCGCTCTTAACCTGCTGCATGTTGACAGCCAGGGGCTTGACCGCATGGACAGGGAGATCCTTGCCACAATAATAGACCGGTTTGGCGGCGGGCCGGTTGGGCTTGATACCATTGCCACATCAGTGGGCGAGGACAGGGGGACCATTGAGGATGTCTATGAGCCATTTCTGATCCTTAAGGGGTATATTCACCGTACCCCAAGGGGGCGTGTTGCAACGGACCTTGCATATTCCCACCTTGGAAGGGAGAGGGCTGGCGGCTGACAACGGGTCTCGCCAGCCGCGCTGTATGCAGAGTTCCGGCTTCCCCGGGCCTGCATCGCCTGACGAAGTGACAGGCGTCAGGTTTTTTGGGCGTTGTTGACAATTTGTTCAATATCCTGTCGGGATATGGTTTCCTTTTCAAGCAGGGCCCGGGTCATGGCGTCAAGCGCGGCGCGATTTTCTTCAATTATCTGTTTTGCCCTGTCATAGGCCTCCTGAACCAGCTTGCGAACCTCGGCATTTATAAGGCGGGCGGTCTCTTCACTCAGTATCTGTCCAGGCCTGCCATTTAGCGGGTCGGGCTGGGTGTATGTAACTGGGCCGATGGCATCACTCATCCCCCACTCGCATACCATGCGGCGCGCAATGTCGGAAACACGCTCAATGTCGTTGCCTGCCCCGGTAGTCATTTCGTTAAAGACGATCTCTTCGGCAATGCGTCCTCCAAGCAGTGTGCAGAGATTGTTGAACAGGTAGGTCCTGTCGTGGGAGTTCCTTTCGATTTCAGGAAGCTGCATGGTCAGGCCAAGGGCCCTTCCCCTTGGAATGATGGTAACCTTGTGCACCGGGTCTGCTCCCGGAAGCATCCACGCCACAAGCGCATGTCCGGATTCGTGGCATGCCGTAATCTTCTTTTCTTTTTCCGTTATGATCATGCTCCTTCTCTCGGCGCCCATCATCACCTTGTCTTTTGCCTCCTCCAGTATCTCCATGGTGATGAACGGCGCATTTTTCCTGGTCATGAGAAGAGCGGCCTCGTTAATCATGTTGGCAAGCTGCGCGCCTGAAAAGCCCGGCGTGCCCTTGGCGATCACCTTCCAGTCTATGTCCGGCCCGATCTTGACCTTTTCCGCATGAACCTTGAGTATCTTTTCCCTGCCGCCCACATCAGGAAGAGGGACCATTATCTGGCGGTCAAAGCGCCCCGGTCTCAGCAGCGCAGGATCAAGAATGTCCTGTCTGTTGGTCGCTGCTATCACTATTACATGGTCGTTGACCTCGAAGCCGTCCATTTCCACAAGGAGCTGGTTAAGGGTCTGCTCGCGCTCGTCATTTCCCCCGCCCCCGCCGGCGCTTCTGTGCCTTCCCACCGCGTCGATTTCATCAATGAATATTATGCATGGGGCCCTTTTCTTGCCCTCCCTGAAGAGGTCCCTGACCCGGGATGCGCCTATGCCCACATACATTTCCACGAAATTCGATCCTGAAATGGCATAGAACGGCACGCCAGCCTCACCGGCGATGGCCTTTGCCAGCAGGGTCTTGCCTGTGCCCGGTTCGCCGTAGAGAAGCACTCCGGTAGGAATACGCGCCCCGGCCTCGGTAAATTTTGACGGATTTTTCAGGAAGTCCACTATCTCTGCCAGTTCCTCCTTGGCTTCGTCAATCCCTGCCACATCCTTGAACTTGACCTTTGATTTCTGTGGATCAATGAGCTGCGCCCGGCTCTTGCCAAAGGCCATTGCCTTTCCTCCTCCGCCCGGGCTGCCGCTGCGCATGAAAAAGAACCACAGTATTCCAAGGAGCAGCAAAGGCACCCAGGACAGGAATGTCTGGAGAAACCAGTGCGGTTTCACCTCTTTTTCGGTATTTACCGTTACGTCGTTGGCGAGCATGCGTGCCAGCGCAACACTGTCTTGGGGTACGACGGTCTCGTATCTGGTGCCATCGTGCCCTGTCCATCTTATAAGGTCTTCCTTGACAGTAACCTTTGTTATGGCGCCATTGTCCACTTTTTGCAGGAATTCGTTAAAGGGCACCTTGTAGAATGACTCCGGTGCCTTTTTCACCATGTTGAAGATGAATAGCGCCACAAGAGCAATAATCAGCCAAATAGAGAGGTTCTTGTAAAAGTAGTTCATCAAATTTTCTCCCGGACAGAAGTGAAGTCCAAAAACTGTAACCAAAGCCGCAAGCCACGGCGGCTGCTGGTGTTTCGCAGTGCAACAGGGACGGTTGTGCAGGAATGATGAATGAAAAATTGAGGGCGAAGTATGCGCCCTGTTTTTTCAATATTATGATTTGCAGGGGGGATAATAACTGTTTGTCAAGCCAGATCCAGATAATAATCTGTTGAGGGCAATGTTGCAAATAGGCGGCAGGGCAGGGTTGCAGGGGTATGTGACGTGAGTTCCAGGCACGTTTTGTTTCAGCGTTATAAGGCTTGCGGGAGGCTTGCGCGCGGAAAAGACAACAAAAAAACCCCAAGGCCGCCACCTTGGGGTTTTATATAAGCTATCTCGTTTTTTGGCTATTTATCTCGAGTAGCTTTGATTTTATCTTCAGCACTTTTTGTGCCAATTGGTACGGACGTCCCTTATTTATGGCGTGTCTGTTTGTATCTCTTTGAAAAATAAAGATTTTTCTCTCAATAGCTTTCGGGGTTCATTGCCTGGGACAATGGCATAATTGAATTTTTCAGGCGTATGTTGCGCCCAATTGAT
>JALVQQ010000243.1 GCA_027025395.1 Deltaproteobacteria bacterium
TGCATCCGACCTTGCGGAAATGACCGGCGCCCAGGAGGCCGAGATGGAAAAGGCCCTGGCTGCTCTTGCCAGGAAGAAGGCGGTAAAGGAAGAGGGCGGAAAACTGGAGCTGGCGTAGTCTGCGCCTGGCCCAATGGCCTTGCAAAATAGTAACATAAAGTCCGTGTAAATTTTTCTGTATCTGCCTGTAGAGTGCTGCAGACACAAGGCGGAGGAGGCGCAGGCGTACATTCCTGTACTTCAGGCGTGCTTCAGCGGGGTAGATGCGGTGCCCATGTTAGCAGATACAAAAAATATAGATAACAGGATGATATAAATATGACTGTTCAGGCAACAAAATTGGATAATTCCCTTGAGGATATTATAGCCGGTTACGACGGTTGCGATACCGTTGCCCAGTGCTATGCCTGCGGCTCATGCAGCGGGGTCTGTCCTGTGGAAAAGGTGGTCCCTGAGTTTGATCCGAGAAAGATAGTTCACATGGTGAAGCTTGGCATGGATGAGCAGCTTGTGGAATCAGAGATGATCTGGGCATGTTCACAGTGCCAGAGCTGTATCCCTGTGTGCCCGCAGAATGTCCGGTGTGCTGATATCGTCAGGGCCCTCAGGGAGGAGGCTAAAACCAGAAGGATAGTCGAACTTGAGGAGCTCAGGGAACTTGGGCAGTACGCAGTGGTTGACAGTGGCAAGTGTATAGCCTGTCTGACCTGTGTACGGCTCTGTCCCTTTGGCGCACCCTCCATAAAGGAGGAGGGGTATGCATTTATTGATCCCGGGCTCTGCAAGGCCTGCGGCATCTGTGTGCTGGAGTGCCCCGCAGAGGCCATAGGGCTTGCTCCTTCACCTGAGGCAAAGGGGGAAGCGTAATGAGTGCAAAGATAAAAGGATTCTGCTGCAATTACACTGCAAGCGTGGGAGTTGACGCCCTGAAGGAGGCAGGCCTGGTGCCAGAGGACTTCGAGATGGAGAGACTTCCCTGCACCGGGCGGCTCGAGGTGCCGCAGCTCCTCGAGGCTTTTGAAAAGGGAGCAGACGCGGTGTTTGTCGCAGGCTGCATGGTAGATGAGTGTCATAACCTCAGCGGCAGCAGAAGGGCATCAAAGAGAGTAGGACAGACCAAGAAGATAATCCAGGAGCTTGGGATGGATCAGGGCCTGGTGGAGATGTTCTTCGTGGGCAGGGGAGAGACAGGCCCTGTAGTGGATGCTGTCCGCGAGATGGCCTCGCGTCTGGAACAGACTGACTGACATCTGCCCTTCGAGGTTAGACCTGCAAGATGGAACCTGGAGTAAATAGAAATGATAATTGCTGAAAGAAAACCCATGAATGAGCTCCTGGATATGATATCCGGAGTGAAAAGGCTCCTTGTGTTAGGCTGCCGGGGTTGTGTCGCAATATGTTCTGCCGGCGGTGACAAGGAAGTGAGTGTCATTGCCGCAGCCCTGAAGCTGGGACGCAGCAGGTCAGGCGAGCCGATTGAGATTGATGAGGCAACGCTTGTCCGTCAGTGCGATCCTGAGTACCTGGAGCCGCTGCCTGAGATGGCAAAGGATTATGATGCAGTGCTGTCCACCGCCTGTGGTGTTGGCGTGAACTTTATCTCCGACCGCTGTGATGGTGTAAATGTCCTTCCCGGCCTTAATACCACCTTTTACGGGGCGAACCTATCCAGTGGCGAGTGGGAGGAGATGTGCGCAGGCTGCGGTTCATGCGTGTTGCACCTGACCGGAGGACTCTGTCCTGTGGCCCGCTGTGCAAAGAGCCTTTCAAATGGTCCCTGTGGCGGCTCGACAGGAGGAAAATGTGAGATTAATCCTACTGTCCCTTGCGTGTGGCACCGCATCTACGACAAGCTCATGGACAGGAAGGAGGAGAAACGTCTCCAGGAGATTATGCCAATTCGTGACTGGACAACCGCTGGTCATGGCGGACCTCGTCGCAGAATCAGGGAGGACTTGCTACCGTGATAGCAGGAAGCAACTTAGAGCAGGTCCTGGCGTCCGGAACCTTTGCGGTTACAGGCGAGCTGGGGCCTCCCAAAAATGGTGATTATGAAGTTGTCCGCAAGAAGGCCCGGATTCTGAAGGGCCATGTGGACGCGGTAAATATAACTGACTGCCAGACAGCCATTGTCAGGATGTCGAGCCTTACAGCCGGCCTTCTTGCCCTTTCAGAGGGAGTGGAGCCGGTTATGCAGATGACCTGCCGTGACAGGAACCGCATTGGCATCCAGGCAGATATCCTTGGCGCATCCGCACTGGGAATCAAGAATCTGCTCTGCCTTACAGGGGACCATCAGAAGTTTGGAAATCACCCCCAGGCAAAGGGCGTGTTTGATATGGACTCCATCCAGCTCCTCTCAATGATAAAGGGGATGAGGGATGAGAAAAAGTTCCAGTGCGGTGAGGAGATAAAAACCGCAGAGCCCAGGCTCTTCCTGGGCTGCGCGGCCAACCCGTTTGCCGATCCCTTTGAATTCAGGGCCCCGCGCCTTGGCAAAAAGGTAAAGGCCGGAGCCAACTTCGTCCAGACCCAGATCATCTATAATGTGGAAAAATTCAGGAAGTTCATGGAGATGGTCCGGGACCTTGGAATAGATGAAAATTGTTACATCCTTGCAGGGGTAACCCCGCCCAAGTCCCTGGGCATGGCGAGGTACATGAAGAAATTCGTTCCTGGCATGGATGTGACAGACGAGGTGATCGACCGTCTGGCTGCTGCAAGTGATCAGAAGGAAGAGGGCATCGATATCTGTGTTGACATAATCAACCAGGTAAGGGAGATCCCAGGTGTCTCAGGCGTTCATATAATGGCGATAGAGTGGGAGGAGGCAGTGCCTGAAATAGTCAAGCGGGCAGGCCTTGGTCCCAGGCCGGAGCCTAAGGGCATTGAGCCCATGCTTGTCAGCTCCGAATCCATTGACCAGGCCGTTGAAGATGCGCGGCGTGCTGCAAGGGCAGAGGTTGCAAAGGAGCTTGACAAGGCCAGGGCCGAGGCCCAGGCTTCGCGTGAACTTGTTGTTAAAGAGAAGGAGAAGGTTGCCTCTGAGATTTCCGGTCTCAAAAAACAGGTGGAGGAGGCAAAAGGCATGGCCAATCAGAAAGAAGCAGAGGTCAGGAAACTGACTGAAGAGATAAATCGTATAAAGAATGAGCTGTCGGCACAGGGGGCCGCAGCCCCGGCGCCTGGTGCTGAGGCGGCACCTGGTGCTCAAGCTGCTCCCGCCGCCCCGGTAGCACCACCTGCAGGTGCGCCTGCGGCCCTGAGCCCGCGTGAACAGCACGCGCTTAATTCACTTAACCTCGGGTTGATGGCCCTGAGAAAGGCG
>JALVQQ010000244.1 GCA_027025395.1 Deltaproteobacteria bacterium
ACTGGAAGAAATCAGGTCTGCCACTGGAATCAATTGAACCCTTGCCAGAATATGAGGGCAGATTTATCACCGTTGAAGAGCTGCGTGACAAAATCGCCAAGGCAGACGCAGCGGGTTGCGTTGATCAGTCTGGAAAGCCCCTTCTAACCCTTGTTGATTTTCGTTCTTTTCTAAAACAACCAGACCGTATCGGAGGAGATAACAACCGTATTAAAACAAGCTGTCGGACAATCACGGCCTTGCTTGACGATTTTGTGGACAATCCGGCCCTGATTCATCAGATACCAAAACATGGGATAGTGGTAACGGTAAGTGAGACGGGAAACAGGGACATCTTCCTTATCCGCTATCTTAAAAAATTTGGCTATACCAATATTGTCGGCCTGCAGTTCGGAATGCGGGGATGGCTCAAGATGAATTATCCGATTGAAAAAATCAGCGTATCTGCCTCACCATAGGTTTAGGGATTATCCATGGTCTTGCGCAGTATTCGAACAAAGCTCTACCTGATATTCGCTCTCATTACAGCCATACTTGCAATTATGGTTGTAAACTATCTGGCGCAGAAAAAGGTCAGGCAATGGGAGCGGATACACGCCCACATAATCAATTTTGAAAATCAATGGGCACACATTATCGCCCAGGAAACGCGTTTTTTCGCTGGCGAAGCCGATGACAGCGATTTGATCAGCCGTCTCAAACAGCTGGACAATTCCTGCAGCGAATGCCACGACAGGAGAGTCGATCTCATTGAAAAGAGGATGGAACTCGTTGTTGAAATGGTGGTCATCAAGGACAACACCGTTCGAATGGCCAGGGATGTCAGCCGTATTTTGGGCCAATTGACAGAAAGTGTCAGCTACATTCATGAACATCATATCGCCACGCTGAAAAATCTTCTCAAACGGAACAAGGGATGGGAAGAATCGGATTTTGATGGAAAATCTTTCAGAAGAAGTGCCACGCATTCGGCTCCGCAGCTTGACATCATAAATCAGGCCGTGGTTATTCAGCACTACCTGACACTCCTTTCCGGAAATTTTTATTCCCTTCACACAGCGCCATCTCTACTGGACATTCAGGATGAATTCAGGCGAAATATTGACAGCTTTTACGCAGCAGTAAATACCTTTGAAGACTTTTCCCTTGATGCCCAGGACGGCCTACTGACCGAAGAGCTCCTTGAAGGCGGCAGGACCTTTGAAAAACTGTTCAGTTCACTCCTCAGCTTGAAAAAAGAACAAGTTGACCTGTATAACGCCCTTCGTGCCAATTACAAGGCAATGGATGCGGCTGTATCAAAGGCTAAAGCAATTATCCAGGCAAAACGGCTCCGTCTCAAAAAACAGATCATTTCCATGGAGCGAGCCTCGTTTTTTCTTATCGCCCTGCTTGTTTTAATGATTATTCAGAGGAGCCGCGAAATCATTCGTTCCCTCAATGAAATTGTTTCGGTGACGGAAAAAATCCAGCGCGATCTTTCATACCGGATTGAAATAGATTCCAGCATTGATATTGAATTCCAGGGGGTGTTCCAGGCCCTGAACAGAATGACGGAAAACATTCACCGCCAGGCCAGGAAACTCCATGAGGAAATACAGGCGCGCATCAGGGCCGAGCAGGAGCTGACGGCTGAAAAGGAGCGTCTTGCAGTGACATTGCGTTCCATTGGTGACGGTGTCATTACCACGGATCTGCAGGGGAATATCACCCTGCTCAACCGGGTCGCTGAAGAATTGACGGGCTGGTCCCAGGACGAAGCCCTGGGGCGTCCGCTGACTGAAGTATTCAATATCATCAACGAAAAGATCGGGCAGCCATGCGATAACCCTGTCCGGCAGGTGCTTGAATACGGTCATACCGCTGACCTGGACAACAATACCGTTCTCATAGCCAGAGACGGAACCAGGCGGAACATAGCTGACAGCGCAGCTCCAATCCTTGACCCGCACAGCGAGATTATCGGAATCGTCCTTGTATTCCGGGATATAACCGCGGAACTGAAAATGGAGGAAGAGGCGCTCAGGGCTGAAAAACTGCAATCCATAGGCGTACTTGCCGGAGGTATTGCCCATGATTTTAACAATATCCTGGCAGCCATCCTTGGAAATATCAACCTGTCAAGCCACCTTCTGGAGCCGGAAAGCAAACCATATCGTCTCTTGAAGGCGGCCGAGAAGGCCTGTATCAGGGCAAGGGACCTGGCCCGGCAACTCCTGACATTTGCCAAGGGCGGCGAGCCGGTCAGACAGACGGCCTGTATTGCCGATGTCATCAGGGACTCGGCCGAGTTTGTCCTCCGGGGGAGCAAGGTAGCATGTCACTACGACATTCCCGGCGACCTGTGGCCGGTTGATATTGACACCGGACAGATCAGCCAGGTTATCCAGAACCTGATTCTGAATGCCATTCACGCCATGCCGCAGGGAGGGGATATCCATATTTCATGCGCCAACATTGACGACATTACCAGGGAATCGATCTTACACCTTCCCAGGGTCAAGTATGTGAAGATCACCATAAAAGACACAGGGACAGGCATCCCGGAGGAGTTCCTTGACAAGATTTTTGACCCCTACTTTACAACCAAGCAACAGGGCAGCGGACTGGGCCTGGCCATCTCCCACTCTATTATCACCAAGCACAATGGGCATATCTCGGTACAGTCAGTTCAGGGGAAAGGCACAACATTTACCATCTATCTTCCCGCGGCAACACGGCAGGAGGGGCAGGCTGAAAAGGAAGATGACGGCCTGCATGGCGGAAGCGGCCGGATAATGGTAATGGATGATGAGGAAATGCTGCTGGAAGTAGCCGGCCAGATGCTGACTCATCTCGGGTATGACGTTATCCTCGTCAGGGACGGCGCGGAGGCGGTGAAAAAATACAGGGAACTGCACGGAACCGACAGGGCTGTTGACGCCGTAATCATGGATATTACCATTCCCGGCGGCATGGGCGCCAAGGAGGCGGTGGTGGAAATACTGGCCATTGACCCGGATGCGAAAATCATTGTGACAAGCGGCTACTCCAACGATCCAATCATGGCTCGTTTCAGGGAATACGGCTTTTGCGCCGCCATTGCAAAACCTTTCGACTTGTCCGAGCTCGGAAGGACCATAAGTAGCCTCTTGAAATAAGCCGGTGACAGCCCCAAAGAACCCTGTCTTGCCTGCATCAATTCCCTGTTTCCGTACGCTCCGGGGTGAATGCGTGAAAATGCCGATACATTCCAGGGTGAGGTGATACTATCATGCCCTCTGAAAATCTTAACAATGGCCTTTTAACGGCTGCATGCATCCTGATCCGGTATTTACG
>JALVQQ010000245.1:0-1714 GCA_027025395.1 Deltaproteobacteria bacterium
TCTATCCTCCCGGCGGAGGGGATATGCTCTCCCTGAATGAAGATGAGATAAAGGAGCTTGCCCAGGATATATTTTTCAAGGTGCAGGCTGCTTGGATGCGCCGTGATATCAACGCCATAGAGGACATTCTCGGGCCGGAGCTCCTGGCGCAGTACCGGCGCGAGTTCGATGATATGAAGGCCCGCGGTATTGTAAACCGCCTTGAAAACATAGCGGTCCGCAGTGTGGACATAATTGACTCGGGCAGTGAGGACGGATTCCAGTATGTGAAGGTGCGCTTTACAGCCAATCTTCTTGACTACACCGTGGAGGAAGTTACAGGGCGCGTCATTGAGGGCAGTGACCGTGAGCCAGTGAAATTTCAGGAGGTATGGACACTGGCGCGCCCGGCAGGCACTGACCGGTGGAAACTCTACGCCATAGAACAGTAGGCTTGGCCCAAACCGGTACGCGATAAATTTTCAGGCATCTTGACGCAAAAGAAGGCTTGTGGTAATTAGTCCAGGCCTTCACAGGAATTTAACAGGTGTGGGGCTATAGCTCAGCTGGGAGAGCGCTTGAATGGCATTCAAGAGGTCAGCGGTTCGATCCCGCTTAGCTCCACCACTATCAAAAACAAATCAAAAAACCCTGTTGCATTATGGCGCAGGGTTTTTTTGTTTGTCTTCCATGCCTGGCAAATAGATATCAGGCCTTGCAGGGAAGTTATCCTGGTGCGGGTATTGCCAATCGCATGACCTGGTGCATGACGCCCGCCTTTCAGAAGGGTGATACTGCACCAAGTATTCTCTGCGCCCAGCCCTGCTGCTGCTTTTCGCTCAACAGGCCCGCACCGGTATAGGAGATTCGGGCATCGGCTATCTTTGTGGAGGAAATGGTGTTTTCCCTCGAGATGTCCTTGGGCCGGACAATGCCGGTGATAATAATGAACTGGGTTTCATTGTTCACATTCAGTTCACGGCTGCCCTCTATAAGGAGGTTCCCGCCCGGGAGCACCTGCATCACCCTGGCCGAAACCGTGCCGCTGAGGGTCGTTCCGCTGGAAGTGGCGCCCGAGCCGTCAAACTTGTCATTTACATTTCCGCCAAGGGCCTTGTTTGCGCTGACGGTATGATCGGGATATCTGGGCTGGAGTCTCTTTTCAAATTCAAATCCGAAGATTCCCGACAGGCCGAGTGAATATTCCGACTTCCGGTTTGTCTTTGTTTTTACATCCTTAGAGCCCTTCAGGTTTTCTTCTATCAATATGGTCACGACGTCCCCTATGTTTCTTGCCCTGAAGTCGGAAACAAGCATGTTGCCGTGGGTGTTGGGGTCGAATATCGCCCCCTGCGGAGGCCTTGGGCTAATCTGCGGGATGTGCCTCGGGGCTGGCGTGATCACCTGGGCATGTTGAGGACTCTGATGCACACATGCCGACAGCATGACGGCAAGGAGCAAGGCATTTGTTGCAGTTGATAAGGTTTTTTTCATGGCTCTGTCTCTTGGCGCAAAACCCTGCATAATCCGCGATTCCGGGCAGGCTGGAAAATCCAGGCCCGGTCATGGTCAGGATGTGTTCAGAACAGGACTTTTACAGTTCTTGAATTTATTACCTTTGCCACTATCTCCCTTCTGCTTTGCAGATTTTTTACCCTTATGAAGTCCCCCCGGGCGCCAGGCTGTATTGCTTTTCCCGGAACCCGTATGGTGACAGCCGGGGACTGTGCAAGAA
>JALVQQ010000245.1:1724-26751 GCA_027025395.1 Deltaproteobacteria bacterium
GTGCAAGAATTGTTACCCTTTCGCCCCTTTTGATGACAACTGGCGGTGCAACGATTCTTCTGGTAAGAAGCTGTCCCGCACGCACGGAATGTTTGAGGGCCATGCCCGCTATGTTTTCCGGCCTGTCAGGCAGACGGTTGCTCATGCGTGAAAGCGGCATTCTGGCCAGCGCAATATCCGAGGCCTTTATTATTTCTCCGCGTCTCATGTCCCGGGCGGCGCAGGGCATCTTCCTGTAAACCTCCACGCGGCCGCATACCCTGATGGTACGGACCGGCTTGCCGTCTGCCAGCACGGCAATTTCCATTGCAACCCTGCCAAGCATGCGGGTGGAGGATACCTTGCGCACCCTGAAATCGATCTCGCCGCCAGGCACCCGGATTCGCGGAGGGTAGGCCTTTATATCGGTTATTTCGATTTCTTCCGGGTTCCATGCCGATCTGGACAGTACGGTTTCCCTGTATAGAGAGGCAACATCGACTGCGGTGATTGTGCGGCTTTCAGAAGGGGCCATGCCATGCGATTCAGCGGACGGGGCAAGGAGCGCAAGCATGATAATCAAAAGTATGGCCAACGGCGCCTCGCCAGGCATGGCCGGAAACGGTTTTTGAGCATTGCCCTGCATATCTCTCCGGTCATTCATCGGTTCGGGTCTCCATCCTTTTCAGGCTATCGCTTCAGGTTTGCGGCTATGCCCATCATCTCATCAGAGGTCTGGACCGTCTTGGAGTTCAGCTCATAAGTACGCTGGGTGACTATCATATCAACCATCTCCTTTACGGCATCCACGTTTGACATTTCAAGAAAGCCCTGGGCGATGGTCCCTATGCTGTCAGAGCCGGGATTGCCTTCAATGGGGTCTCCGCTGGCCTCGGTCTGCTCGAAGAGGTTGCGCCCCTTTGCGGCAAGGCCAGCGGGATTCACAAATGTATAGAGGGTAAGCTGCACCTGGCCCAGCGGGTTTCCTTCGGCGTCCGATGCGGTGAGCAGCCCGTATGGGTCAACGGTTATGTCAACAGTGCCTTGCGGTATTGCGAATTCCGGCTGAAGCCTGTCTCCGTTTGAGGTAACAATATAACCGTCCCTGTCGGTCTTGAACGAACCGTCCCTGGTATAATATTCCTGGCCGTTGCTGAGGATCTTGAACATGCCCTTGCCCTCAATGGCAAGATCCAGCTCATTGCCCGTGCTTACATAATCGCCCTGGGTGAAGATGCGCTGGACTGCCGCAGGCCTTGAGCCCATGCCTACCTGCATGCCTGTTGGCAGCTGGGTTCCATCGGCATTCTGTGCCCCGGGCAGACGGGTGGTCTGGTAGATCAGGTCTTCAAAGCTGGCCCTGCTGCGCTTGTAACCGCTGGTGTTTGCATTGGCCAGGTTGTTTGCTATTACGTCCATGTTGAACTGCATGCTGTTCATGCCGGAAGCGCCGGTCCACAAAGATCGTATCATTTCAGCTTACCCCTTAACAGATATAAATTTGATATTATTTGTCATTGAAGTTGCTGTCTGTCATGACAGCCTTCCTGTTTCATTGGCAGCCTTGTTGTTCATCTGGTCAACCGCCTGCATGCTTTTCTGCTGTATCTCGTATGCCCTGTGCAGGTCTATCAGGTTGATCATGTCTTCCAGGCTGTTGACATTTGAAAGCTCAAGATAACCCTGCTGGATATTTACCGTGTCGAGTGTTTCAGGGGCGCCGGATGCCGGAGTCTCCCTGAAGTAGTTTCTGCCCATGCGTTCAAGGTTTTCAGGATTCCTGAACGTAACTATCTGCAGGCTGCCGGCCACGGTTTCATCCACAAAGAACTGCCCGTCAGGACTCAGTGTTATGTGCTTTCCCGTGGTATCCTCAAGTATTACGGGTGCCCCGTCTGAGATGACAGGATAGCCGTCCTGGGTGACAAGCCGGGAGTTGCGGTCCAGCATGAAGTTCCCGGCACGGGTGTACATCATGCCGGCCGGTGTCTGTACCTGGAAAAACCCTTCCCCGTTTATGGCAAAGTCCCACTGATTTTCAGTGTAATGTACAGTGCCGATGGACATGTCCTGCCATGTAACCTCGCCCTTGGCTGTCCTGCGGGTTCCGTCCTGCTCCCTGAGCATGTACTCCTCAAATGTTATTCCCTGCCTGCGGAATCCGGGGGTGTCGGCGTTTGCCAGGTTGTTTGCCGCGATGTCCAGCCGGCGCTCAGTCATTATGGCCCCTTCCAGGGCCTCCATCATTCCAAGCCTGCTGTATGGATGCATTCCCGTGTTTATCTTCATGGCATTTCTCCCTGTCCGCTGTGTAATAGCAGAAAGCGTGCCGGTTAGACCGAACCATTTGCTGGTCATAACTTGTTGTTTTTGCGGGGTTAAAATGTAGAGGGCAGAGGGAATTTTCCTGCGGGATGCTGATCTTTCCGGCATGTGCCGACAAACATGCAGTTTTTTCCTATCAGTCCGGGCGGTGCGCCGGTCCCGCGCATTTCATGGCCGGGCTGTACTGCCTCATTCCCATGTCCGGTGTTTACATGCTGTGTGGTGTTTATTAGGTTTTGAACCCGATTCCTGATTCCTGATGAGAGATTGCAGGCATGGCAGGGGGAGAGAGCATGAGCGTAAACAGAGACAGAATTGTATTTTTGCCGGTTCTGGTGTTGGCTGTCTGGTTCATTGCGCAGGCGCCTTCGGTGTGGGCCGCTGGTGAAAACAGACATTCGGCGGACAGTCAATGGGTGGTTATATCCCCGGATGACGATTCC
This sequence comes from Deltaproteobacteria bacterium, assembly GCA_027025395.1. Taxonomy (GTDB): domain Bacteria; phylum Desulfobacterota; class Dissulfuribacteria; order Dissulfuribacterales; family QOAL01; genus S144-17. Next base: position 4,472 of record JALVQQ010000245.1, read on the forward strand.
CTTCTTGAAGATATCGAGGATGATACAGCAGTGGTCAGCGATCCCCTGGAGCCAGTGAACCGTGCCGTCTTCACCTTTAACGACCGGTTCTATTTCTGGGTTTTTAAGCCGGTGGCAACCGGTTATGTCAGGATTACTCCGGATTTTCTGCGTCAGGGCGTGAGAAATTTCTTTTACAATATAATGTATCCCGCAAGACTGGTGGGAAGCCTGCTGCAGGGTAAGCTCGGGACCAGTCTTAGGGAGACATGCAGGTTTGTGGTAAATTCGACCGTGGGCCTTGCAGGTTTCATGGCGCCATCAAAACAGTATGAGTGGCTTAACCCGCCCAAGGAAGACATCGGACAGGCGTTTGGCCGCTGGGGTATTGGCAATGGCCCTTACCTGGTATGGCCTTTTATCGGCGCATCGACCCTCAGGGATACGGCCGGGTTCCTTGCGGATCAGTTTCTGTATCCATTTGTTTATGTTGATCCTTCATGGCTTTATTATCCTGTAAGGACATATCAGTATCTCAACGAGTGGTCATTCAATATTGATGCATATCCCGAGCTTAAAAAGGCGTCCATGGATCCTTACAGTGCGGTGAAAGACGCCTATATCCAGTTCAGGAACAGACAGGTCAACGAATAGATGCTGGTGGGCTTTCCTGGCAAAATGAGTGCCTTCCGCCTGCCAGGCCCGCACTCTTCCCGCCTGCCGTGGTGCCGGAAGCATGACTGATCTTCCTCTGCTGCATATTGTGGGAGGCGGTCTGGCCGGTTCCGAGGCCGCATGGCAGGCAGCGCGCCTGGGTTGCAGGGTGGTGCTGCATGAGATGAAGCCGGTGCGTTTCTCGCCTGCCCACAAGAGCAGCGCTCTTGCTGAACTGGTGTGCAGCAATTCCCTGCGCTCTGATGCGATCAACTCGGCGGTTGGACTGCTCAAGGAAGAGATACGCCGGGCAGGCTCCCTCATAATGGAGGCGGCGGAGCGTTCCAGGGTGCCGGCGGGCAAGGCCCTTGCCGTGGACAGGGAAAAGTTTTCCGAGTTTATAACCGGCGCTGTCTCTGCGTCTCCCCTTATAACCGTCAAAAGGCACGAGATTACAGAGATACCGCCCGGCGGTCTGGATGACTCGGTAACGGTCATTGCAACCGGTCCTCTTACCTCTGATGCCCTGTCGGCATCCGTGGCTGACCTTACCGGCAGGGAGTATCTCTATTTTTATGACGCAATAGCCCCTGTTGTTACGGCTGAATCCCTTGATATGTCGATTATATTCAGGCAGTCACGGTATGAGCCGCCAGGAGTTGGCGACTACCTGAACTGCCCCATGAACAGGGAGCAGTACAACAGTTTCGTTCAGGAGATGCTTGAGGCCGAAAAGGTTCCCCTCCGGGAGTTTGAAAAGGCAGCCTATTTTGAGGGCTGTCTGCCTGTGGAGGTAATGGCGGAACGCGGCATTGATACATTGAGGTATGGCCCCATGAAGCCCGTTGGGCTTGAGGACCCTGCCACCGGCACCATGCCATACGCTGTGGTTCAGCTCAGGCAGGAAGATGTTGAGGCAACCATGTACAATATGGTGGGCTTTCAGACAAAACTCACCTGGAGAGAACAGAAGCGCATATTTCGCATGATTCCTGGCATGGAGCAGGCGGAATTTGTGCGGCTTGGCAGCATACACCGCAATACCTTTGTATGCGCTCCAAGGGTTATAAGGCCCACCCTGCAGCTCAGGAAATTCCCGGCCATACTGCTCGCCGGACAGATCAGCGGTGTTGAGGGATATGTGGAATCAACGGCCATGGGATGGCTTGCGGGCGTAAATGCCGCAAGGCTTGCCCAGGGCCTTGAGCCCCTGGTGCCGCCTCCTGAAACTGCCCATGGTGCCCTGGTTTCCCACATTACCAACAGCAGTAACAGTAATTTTCAGCCCATGAATATAAATTTCGGGCTCTTCCCCCGCCTTGAAAAACGTCTGCCAAAAAAGAAGCGTGGTGAAGCCCATGCCGCGCGGGCCCTGCGGCAGTGGGAAATTTTTCAGGGCAAACCTTTCCCACCTGCAGGGTAATTCCTCCCCTGGAAAGGTCCGGCTGTCCCTTTTTCAAAAAACAAATCCTGTTTTTCCGGTTTTGCGGCTGTTTTGATATGCAGCGGCAACTGTCTGTTTTAAAAGACTTGTTTCCTGTTTTCCGCTTTGGCTGGTCCCGTTTTTGCCACTGCGCACCTGAAAGAGTGCCTCCCGCCTTGGGCGGCGGGCATGTTTTTTGTGTACCTGATCTCTGAAGTCGGGAAGTTTCATAAGCCTGCCGATAATCTTTACGGGGATGGCGTAACCGACCGCATCATCTCCTGTTACAAATGAGGACTGTTTTTTGCTGTAAGCCATTGTGCCATCAGCCATCGGGCTGAACATTCATTTTGGCTGAAACCGGCGGCTCGGCATGCCGCAGTATGAATTTGGGAGGGTAGCATCCATGCTTTTGTCAAGGCAGATGCCTTATGTGCTGTTTTTCTGTTTTCTGTTTGTTGTATCTGCGGCTCCAGGCCGCTCATGGGCAGGCGGGCCGTGCTGCGGACCCGCCGGGCGCGCCGTGGACAGGATCCTTTCAATCCCCGCGGAGATAACAGCGGGCCTTGCAGGCGCGCCTTGCGGGGAGTATTGCGCCCGGACAGGAAATCTCCGCATCAGTCGCGGCCGGTGCTGCGGTCCTGTTGGAAGGGGCGTGGAGTGGGCGTTGAGTCTTCCTGGAGCGGTGCTGGGGGCGCTGGCCGGAGCGCCGTGCCGCGGGGATTCCTTCAGTTACCGTTTTCCTGCCGGATGCGCCACCTGTATATATCCCGGAGGCATGCCGGATATTGGCCCCTGGCATACAGTGGAGGATTCCCCCCGGTATGTGACATACGGAGTGGTGGAGACACGCACGGTTCGCACAGCTCCCCCGGTGGTTGTTTTCAGCAGGCCCCTGGGCTTCAGTGATTAGGTTCAGCCGTGGCGGCGTTTTCCCGACATGCAATTTTCCGCCATGAGCAGTTTTGCATCAGGCGACAAGTTTTTGACATTTTTGAGGTGACAGTGATGAAAAGGAAATTTTATCTCAGGTGGTTCTGGCTGGTATTGTTGTTATGTCCCTGTGTTGTAAGCGCCGGTTGCACACATACAGCGCATCAGGCGGATGCCTGTGCCGAATGGCAGCCGGACGACAATATCGATCCTGATGCGGAAGGCGCAACCGCATGCTGCAAGGAAAAAGAGGCTAATCCCGCGCGGCAGGCAAGTCCGTGCGCCGCGGCCAACTGCGGCGCAGTTGCGGCCGCCACTGTTCAGGATGATGAGTACGGCGTGCTGGTCTATCCTGTGGATCAGGCATCCCTGCTGAACGCCCAGGTTCATGATATAGCTGTTCAGCTTATTGAAAACATGAACGGGGACCCGTCCCTGGAGGGGGTAGTGGGAGTCGCCACATTTGTAGATCTCAATAATCTATACCGCACATCGCCGCTTGGCAGGTACCTGGCTGAACAGCTTATGGGCGAGTTGCAGCGGGCTGGTTTCAAGGTTGTTGAGGTCAGGAAGACCGAGTCAATTCTCATAAAGGAGCGGTATGGAGAATACAGCCTTTCAAGGGAGATAAGGGAAATTGCAAGGCAGACCTCCGCGCGACTGATCCTGCTGGGCACATATCTGGTCAGAGGGGACTTCGTGTTTGTTAATGCCAGGCTTGTTTCAAGTGAAGACAGCATGGTGGCCTCTTCGGCAATGAAAATCCTGCGAAGAAACTCCTTTATAAAAAAGATGCTGTGGCCTTCAGCCGCCCCTTCCAGGGGACATGCGGTGAAAATTCCGGTAAAGGCGTTTGGTGAGCCCACCGAGGTGAGAATTGTCCAGGGATCGTGATTCGCAGGGGTGCGAGGAGTGTAATCTATGCGCAATATTCTTTTTTTCTGCGTGGCGTCACTGTATGTTGCGGCTGTTGGCGGATGCAGCCTCGGGGTGCATCTTTCCGGCACGCATGAAGGCGGCTATCCTGATGAATCCGTATTGACCGCCAGGGCCGCGGCTTGGCCAACCATCTTCAACATTGCAAGGGGTCTTGCGGTTCAGCTTGACGGCAATATGCGGGACGGCGCCCTGGCTGATCATCCGTGTGTCATTACGACTTTTGCCGATATCGACAACCTTGCCGCCTCGTCCCGTTTCGGAAGGCTGCTGGCAGAGGCGGTGGGGGCGGAGCTCTTCAGGCAGGGGGCGGAAGTGAAGGATGTACGTTCAACAGGCGCGGTAATGCTTGCTCCAGGACAGGGAGAGTTCGGACTGAGCCGCGATGCCGAGGAGGCATTGAAAGAGGTAAATGCCAGCGCGGTGGTTGCCGGGACCTATGGCGTAGGAAGCGGCACCGTGGCTGTAACAGTCAGAATAATAGATGTGAAGACCGGGGGAGTGCTTTCCGTGGCCATGACCGAAATGGCAAGAACGGAAGCAGTGGATGCCCTGCTTGAGCCCGGCGCTTCATCAGGCCCTACTGTTTATGACAGGCTTTGAGACTGACAGTGACGAGAGTGATTAAATATGCGTTGACTTTCCTGTTTCTGGTTGCTGCGGGCCTTTTGAGCTCCTGCGCCCCGCCGGTGCGGCAGTCAGGGCACATGGATATTGCAATTTCTGTTTATGTCCAGCCCAGGAAACCCCTTGATCTTTCCTCCCGGAACCTGCTGATCGCCCCGGTGACGCTCTATTCTCCCCAGGCAGCCCAGTGGGTCCCGTCGGTTACAGGGCTGGTGCAGGACATATTTTCACAGGAGCGCGTTTTTCACGTGATACAGCTCAAGGGCGACAATTTTGAATCAAGAGAGCGCATGCTTGATGATGCCGCAATAAAGGGGTTTGATTACGTGCTTTTCGGGTCCGTGCCCCCGGTGATATTTCCTGCCGGCAATACCACCGGCTGGGTCGGCTTTGACATGAGGCTGGTCAATACCGCTGATCATGTAACATTATGGCATATTTACGGCCAGGCTTCGCTTGTTCCCGCCCCGACCAGAAGATCAATACTGGGAGACGGTGTTCATGCCGACGCACCCGGGGTATCAGAGGGGCTTACCGGTATTCTCAGGAAGATGGCGGGCATTATAAACTGCCAGGGGGCGGGGAGGGGGTGTGCCGCAAGGTGACGAGGCCGCCAGCACCGGAATTCCTGCCCCATTTCCATCACATCTACGTTGAACATGGAGCTGAATCATACGGCTTGACAGAACGTGTCCTTGGTAAATTCCCTGAATCCAGGATAATCCCCATCAGGCACTACAAGGACCTTTTTTCAAGGCCTGGGCAGGATCTGCCAGCCCAGCGCAAAAGCCGGAGCCTTGTCCTTGCGGTGGGCCGTTCTCCGTTTCTCTACCGGGGGGCCGGCGTCTGTCCCTCGTTTGGAAACAGCCGTTTCTTCTACAGCTCTACCGTGATGAACTGTATATTTGACTGCGACTACTGCTATCTTCAGGGGATGTATCCCTCGGCCAGCCTGGTTGTGTTTGTCAATGTCCAGGAGATATTTGCGGAAGTCGAGGCTGTCATCAGGGAGGCCGCGGCGGAGAAGATGGAGGAGCGGATCTCAGGGCCTCCGGTATATCTTTGCAATTCGTATGATACCGACCTGCTTGCCATCAGGAATATAGCGCCGCTGGCAGACATGTGGCTTGATTTTGCCGCTGGACACCCTGAGCTGCTGGTTGAAATGCGCACAAAGAGCGCTGCTGTAAAATGGATCTCCTCCCGTGCCGCCCCTGACAATGTAATAGTTGCCTGGACCATCTCCCCGGATGCGGTCATCAGGGAGTTTGAGCATGGAGCGCCTCCCCTTGCCGCACGGCTTGCCGCAGCCAGAAAGGCTGTGGAGGCCGGTTGGCGGGTCAGGATATGTTTTGATCCGATCCTGTTTGTAAGTTCATGGGAGAAACACTATGGCGCCATGATTGAAACAGTTTTCAGCGCGCTTCCTCCAGCCAGGGTTGAAAACGTAAGTTACGGCATGTTCCGCATGGGCAGGGAACTTCTGAAGCGCGCCAGAAGGGTGCGCCCTCTCTCTGCCCTTCTCGCATATCCATTTGTGCTTCAGGATGGCGTCTATACCTATCCTCCAAGTATATCCGGGCCAATCATGGAGTTTGTTGGCAATGCCCTTTCCCGCCATGTATCCCCGGAAAAGATATTTCCGGTTCTTCCGGACCATAACGGACGCAAGGCGAGACAGTGCGTCATGTCCTGAAATATCAGGAAATTATGAACGAGGCATAACCTACCACCTGGCTGTAATCACCGGAAACATCGCCTGATGTGGCATACTGCACCAGATCGGCCCCAGTGGCTCCAAGGGCTGATGAAGCCACAAGAGTTGCAGCCGTCGGGATGAATCCGCACATGGAGATGTTGTTTGCCACTACAGTAGTGTAGAGGCCTGCGGCATCCATGGCCAGGATTTTTTCAATGGCAAGCCTGTCCAGGGCGTTGGCCCTCTCCTGGGGTTCGTAGTGCGTCATGTCAGTGCTTGCCACCATCAGTACCGGCCTGCCGGCATTCTGTATCACCGTGGCCAGCACGTTTCCAATCTCCTGGCACGCCTCAAACGGGATGTGTCCCAGGCAGACGGGAACTATTTCAAGGTCTGGCTGAAAATACTGAAGAAACGGAACCTGCACCTCAAGGGAATGTTCGTACAGATGTGCCTGATAGTCCGCACGCAGGAATTTGGATGTGGCTATGAGCTGGTCTGCAATGTCAGAGGCTATGGGAACATTGCCCAGGGGCATGCGCCAGAGGCCGCTGTCCATGACTGCGGCAGGTGCGCCAAGCCCTGTGTGGTTGGGGCCCATAATGACAACCGTTTCGGGTACGGCTATCCTTGCGTATGCCCGGGCCGCCACGGCGCCGGAATAAATGTAACCCGCGTGGGGCGCAATGACCGCCGTGGCGCGTTCGGTTCCGTGCCTGCCTCCGGTCATGATCTCTATTTCCCTGCTGAGCAAAGCAGGGTTGGCCTCGTAGAATTTGCCGGCAACCGCCGGATCTCTTGTCATGCTCATTTGGATACCCCTTCCGTCTCTGTACGCCCGGCAACTCATGGTTGCAATCCGGTATGACTGTAAAAGAATATGGGGCCGGGTTGTGTCAGTGTCAAGGGTGGTGCCGGGCTGCCTGGCGGGAAACCCTCTGCAGGCTGTTGAGCAGCGGCGCCGTCCTTTGTATGGTTTAAATGAAGGAAGGCCGTGCCTGTCTTTTCCATGTATAGATGGATTTGCGGGGCCAGGCAGCGGTCGGTTCAAAAATGGAAAGAGTTTGGAAAGAGTCATATAAAAAGGGGAGACGGCTTGTTTCCCTGACACGGCATGCCCTTTGGCAGATAGAGGGCATGAAACGGCATGAGGGCAATCCTGATGCTGGCGCTATTGCCCGCAGGGGCCGGGTGGCGGGCAGCAGTTTTCATGTGTTTGAGGAGGCTGAAAGGCTGATGCCAGTGGCCTCGCGGGCCCTTGCGGATACTGATGCTTCGGGCAGGGACAATGAGTCAGGGGCTGTGTGGTGGGCGGAAAGCCTGAAGGCCCCAAGGGGCAGGATGCGGCGCAATTGGTGGGCCTCGAGGGGCGGGATCTATTTTGCCCTTGCCCTTTATCCTGAATTGGCTTCGGGGCATTATTCCTTTTACAGCCTTGCCATGGGCATGGCGGTGGCCGAGGCCCTGAGATCTGCCGGGGCGGATGCCCGTGTCAGGTGGATAAATGATGTGTTGATCCGCGGGAAAAAGGTCTCAGGCACACTTACCGAAACCGTTTACCTTCCGGATTCCGGTGAGACATGGATAGTCCTTGGCACCGGTGTGAATGTAAACATGCGAGCCATGCCCGCCTCCCTGCCCCATGCAACATCGGTGCTCCTTGAGACAGGAAGAATCATGGACCTGGAGCTGCTGGGTGCCTCAGTTATCGCATGGTTCGGCTGGTACATTGGCCTGCTCCATCACTGGGACAGCGCCTGCTCAGGGGATTTTCACGGCGCCTTTTCGCGCAATCCGTTGCTTGAACGGTGGCGCCTGCTGAGTGACACACCGGGCAGGCCCCTCAGGTTTGGAGCAGATCTTGAAAACAGCAGGGGAGATCAGGGCTACTGCATGGATATCCTGGATTCCGGCGCGCTGCTGATCCAGACCCCGGGGGGCGAGTATGTTGAGTTTGATTCCGGAGAGGTCAGATATTTATGACCTGCCCGCCGCCTGGATAATATTGCAGGGGCGTTCGGGGAAACATCAGGGCAGGCATTTTTTCTCCGGCTTCCGCTTAGCGTATAAGCCAGGCATGGTACAGAGGCATTGGCCAGTTTGGCGATTATGCTTTATACATAAGAGACAGGAAAGGGAGTGTCCCTAAGGGGGATTTTTCCTTGTCGGGCGGCCCCTGCCCAACAGAATTGGCCTTCTTCAACGGCAGGGGCTGTTTTTTTGCGTATCTGCCCGACGGGCGCATGTATCTGTTGCCTTGCCAGGCGCATGACGTAGGCGCAGGGTATGTCCGGGGCCTGGCTTTTGTATATCATCCCGCGGGCCGGTACGCGTCAGCCGCACGGAATGACTGAGAAGGTGCATTATTCCAGGGAGATAGATTCTGATGTCAAAGAAACAGCAGATTACGGTTGGGCAGCCCGCGGTTAAGGATGCCATGAAAGAGCGGGAGCTGGTCATGAAGGTGACCAAGGAGATTGTGGTGAAGTTTGTGGAGATGGGCCGCGTTACCCCGGCATCTTTTAACGAGGTGTTTTCCATGGTGCACGACACGGTCAGGGACGCCATGGGGAAATCATGAAACAAAAGGCCGGGCTGCCGGGGAGGGAGATATGGGTCGGGAAATGTCAGCGCGCTTCACGGTGCTGTGTGAAAACAGTGTTGCCGGTCCCTTCGGGATAATAGGAGAGCATGGCTGGTCTGTACACGTTGAAACAGGAGGCCGCAAGCTGCTTTTTGATACCGGCCAGGGTCAGGGCCTGGTTTCAAATGCAACATGGCTTGGCATGGAGCTGCGTGATGTTGACGCGGTTGTTCTGAGTCACGGACACTATGATCATACCGGCGGGCTCCCGCAGGCGCTTCAGCTGGCCGGGCCCGTGCCCGTTTACTGTCATCCTGGCGTCTTCATTGACAGATGGTGGACCAAAGGGCGGACAAGCCGGGAGATAGGCCTGCGCTTCAAGCGTTCATGGCTTGAAAGCATGGGGGCAGAGTTTGTCTTTGTGCGCCGGTTTACGGAAATATATACCGATATTTACCTGACCGGGGAGGTGCCGAGGCAGACGGAATTTGAGCCGCCCGACCCTCACATGAGGATCAGAGGCAGGGATGGGACCCTGGTTCAGGATTATGTTCCTGACGATCTGTCAATGGTGGTGGATACCCCTGACGGCCTTGTGATTATCCTGGGGTGTGCCCACGCCGGGATCATAAATATCCTGGAACACGTGGTTTCAATGCTGCCTGGCAAAAAGATCCACGCGGTCATGGGTGGCACGCATCTGGGGTTTGCCCATGAGAGACAGTTTGAGGAGACACTGGCTGCGCTTGAGCGTTTTGAAGTCGGGCTGCTGGAGGCTTCACACTGCACAGGCCTTGAAAACAGTGCAAGGCTGCATGCACATCTTGGCAGACGTTTTTTCTTTGCCTCGGCAGGTCATGTGCTGGAGGTGGGGGGGCGTGAGAACGGAAACCAGGTTTAGATTTTGCGTGCATTGCAGGGCGCAGGGGCCTAAGGCAGTGCGGCATGAAGGTTCAGAAAGGCCAGATACGCTTGTACCAGGGAGTTATTATCTTCCTTACCCTTTCCTCTTCCCTCTTTTCGCCGGATGACTGGCTGCCAAGCTGGTCTTCAAGAAGTTCCCGTGCATCGTCAACCCATTTTGTGTCAGGGTACATGGCCAGCAGCAGGTTCAGCCGGTTTATTGCCTGTTTTGGCTGGTCTGTCCTGGCGTACCATTTTGCGACAATCAGTTCATGCTCGGCAAGCAGGTTCCGGCCTTCCATAATGCGCTTGCTGGCCTCGTACGAGAAGGGACTGTCAGGGTAGCGGCTGAGGAGGCGCTTGTACGTATCTATCATGCGGTGTGTATTCCCCTGGTCCCGGTCGGCGGAGTCCATGAGTTCATAATAGCATGAACCTTCCATGAAAATTACATACGGAATTGCGTCGTTGTTGGGATGGAGCTTCTGGAACTCCTGGTAAAGGGGGATGGCCTCTTCGTAGAGCATCCTGTAAAACTTGCAGTCCGCAAGTCTCAACTCCGCAAGGGTGGCCTGTGGGCTGAACGGAAATCTGTCCCGTATTTTCTGGAATATCTCCTCAGCCAGCAAATACCTGCCGGTATAAAAATACTCCATTGCTTCACGGGACATGGAGATCTCATCCCCGGTGAGGTCAATTTCGGGAGAATCAGGCTCAAACAGGTTGCCGAACCAGGAATCCTTCCCGGAACATCCTCCCGAGATGAGCAGGAGCCCGGCAAGGCAGGCAAGTACAATCAATCTTGTTGGCCGGTCCGGGTTCATGAGTGCCTGCTTAGTTCTATGGAGTGAGCAGCCGTGGCACCGTCCGCAACCGCGGTGACTATCTGCAGAAGTTCTTTTTCACGGCAGTCTCCGGCGGCCCACACTCCGTTGGCGGACGTTTTCATCCTTCCATCGGTCCTGATAAAGCCCCGCTGGTTCATGTCAACTGTGCCATTGAGCCATTCTGTGTTGGGATGTATGCCCACAAAGATAAAAACGCCTTCAACTTCAAGAGTGCTTTCCGTTCCGGTTTTTTTGTTCAGAAGCGAGAGGGATTCAACCTTTTTGTCGCCGTTTACGGACTTCACCACAGTATCCCATATAAATTCTATATTAGGGTTTGCAAACGCCTCTTCCTGCAGAAGCTTGATTGCCCTCAGTTCATCCCTGCGGTGGATGACAGAGACCTTGCTGGCGAATTTTGTGAGAAAGATTGCTTCCTGAACCGCCGTGTCCCCGCCGCCAACCACGGCAACATGCATGCCGCTGAAAAAAGGGCCGTCGCATGTGGCACAGTATGAGACGCCGAAGCCGGTGAGTTCATCCTCGCCGGGTACTCCAAGCTTGTTGTGCGATGCGCCCGTGGCAATGATTACATCGCCTGCTTCAAGTTCTTCTCCGCCGGCAAGCCGGACCATTACGTTCCCGTCACCAGATTCAGGAGGAATGATTGCAGCAATCTCCCCGTTTTGCTGTTCAAGGCCGAACCTGCCGGCCTGTTCAATCATTCTGTCAATCAGCTCATGGCCTGCAATCCCCTGGGGAAAGCCGGGATAGTTGTCCACGCGGTCGGTAATGAGAACCTGTCCCCCGGGGCTGAGTTTTTCCACCATGAGGGTAGGTATCCTGGCGCGGCAGGCATAGATGGCTGCCGCAAGTCCAGCCGGGCCGCCGCCCGCTATGATCAGTCTGTCGGATTTCATGCTGTAACAGGTTTTGCCAGGGGATTTTGCGGTTAAAGGACCTTTGAGAGTGCTGATTCTATCATGGCCTTCCCAACGGCCCCGGTAATCTGGTCAACCACATTCCCGTTATTGAAAAGAATAAGGGTAGGAATGGCGCGTATGCCATATTTGCCTGGAGTAGCCGGATTTTCATCAACATTCATCTTGGCAACTACCAGTTTGCCATCATATTCAGCGGCAAGTTCGTCAATCATAGGGGCAATAGCCCTGCATGGACCGCACCATGCAGCCCAGAAGTCCACCAGGATCGGCAGCTCGGATTTCAGCACGGTAGAGTCAAAATCCGCATCCGTTACGTGAATTACCTTGTCATCCGCCATGATTTTTCTCCTTGATGCGTTTTCCTATTTTCCTGTTCGTATGTTGCTGAAGCTCAGACAGCTGGACATCAATGGCCGAAGATGAGCCTGAGCAATGCCTGCCAGCCGGTCGGCAACAGAACAGGCCACGGCAACAATAAATCAGATTTGAATTTAGGCCAGGGGATTAAAAGTGTCAACCTAATAGACCATGCCGGCAAGGTCAATAATGATTAAACCGAACGCCCTCACGACCTGATTCAGAATGAACATAATCGAGACGTGGCCTGACAGGAGCAACACAGGGCAGGGAAACGGTTTATTTTGGGAGCGGTTACTGATATAGTTCCGGCAGCAGGCCACGGCAAGGGGCGTGGACAAGAACCGCCGGGCCAGTCAACCTGATACGGTATTGGCGGCAACTCTTTTTTGAAAACCGCACGGAATGCCTTTTCCGCCGGATGGTGCGAGCCTGTTAATTCAACATCCGTTATTGTATCGCAACAGCCTTATACAGATGCGGGAGAATTTGCCCGATTTTTCCCATAATAACAGAAAATTATAAATTGGATCCGAACGCAAAAACAATACCCGGGGGCAGGTTATGGCGCCTGCTTGCCATATGCCTTGCCACAGCGCTGTTTCCCGTGCCAGCGTTTTCCGCCGCTGCCGAGCCCGGACAGGTTTCCGCACAGGAGTCCGAGTCTGTTTTCCTGGAGCCCTCCATAAAAAATATCTCCATCATTAATGATGACAGGGCCCTGTATGTAAGTTTTGTGCTTGATAACGGCTTTCCTCCTGAGGTATCAAGCGCTATTCAGAGTGGCATAACAGTAACATTTCTGTTCGACATCAGACTTGAGATCCCAGGTACTTTTCTGAATTCCACCGTGGCTGGACGCTCTCTAAGACGACGAATCAAGTATGACACCTTGAAGAATGAGTACATGGTGAGTTTTGATCCGGCATCACCCAGGGTCATAGTTGTTAACAGCAGCCGTGAGGCAAGAAAACTTGTTTCCACTGTCAGCCATGTATTTCTCGTTGATATTGATGCCCTTGCAAGGTGTACCGCCTATACTATCCGTGTGCGCGCCAGTGTTGAAAGGGAAGAATCGGCCATAGCCTTCGGCGATATGCTGAATCTCTTTTCTTCCTGGGGCTATGAGACAGGATGGCATGAAGTCGTATTTAATTACTGAAGAGGCTCGCAGAAGAAAACGTGAACGTATCATCATGGCCACGGCGGTGGTCCTGATAACGGTCTTTTCCCTCATCCAGTATTACCTTCTTTCAAATACCGCGCCCCTTCCTCTCGGAAGCAATGTGCTGATATTTTTTGTCATAAATATCAACATACTGCTTATACTGGTACTTATTTTTTTCATAGTCAGAAATATTGTAAAACTGATTTTTGAAGACAGGCGGCATGTGCTTGGCGCCAGGCTGAGGACCAAGATGGTCATTGCATTTGTCTTCCTCTCACTGGTTCCCACGGCGGTACTCTTTGTTGTGGCGTTCCAGTTTCTGAATACGAGCATATCCTACTGGTTTGATGTAAAGGTCGAAAATTCTCTTGAAAGCGCAATTACCATTGGCCGCGCCTATTATGAACAGGAGACGGGTGAGCTGAAAAAGGCTGCTTCGGATGTTGCCGGGATTGTAACCGGGCGCTGCCTGAAGAGAGACGGCGGCGCTGATCTCGCCTGTATCGCCGATGTTCTCAGTCATGTGGCTGGCAAGCGGCAGGATCCGCTCTTTAACTATATTCCGGTGCAGTTTGTACAGTATGTGGGCCATGATGGCACCGAGTTTGTGGCTGCGTGCAGGGAGCCTTTTACAACCCCTCCCCCGGTCATATCCACAGATCTCATGCAGCGGGCCGTGAGAGCGGGCGGTGAACTGATGGTAAATGAAAAGGCGGCCGCCGGTGAGATCCTGAGGTGTGTCATCCCGCTGAGGGCCGCGGACGGCAAGGTGTATGCGCTGCTTGTCGCCGGCCGGCTTCTGCCCGGAGACATGCTGGAGATGCTCGACCGGGTACGGCAGGGGTATGAAGACTACAGCCAGCTCCAGTTTTTCCAGAATCCCATCAAGACGACCCTCCTTGTTACACTGTTCCTGATAACCGTATTAATAATTTTTGTGGCAATATGGTTCGGTTTCAGGTTGGCGAAGGGCATTACAGAGCCCGTCCAGATGCTGGCCGAGGGTGTCAGAAGGGTTGCTCACGGTGATCTTGATTTCCGTCTCGAGGTCAGGGGCAGGGATGAACTCAGCTCCCTGGTTCGCGCGTTCAATACCATGACCTCTGATCTCAAGGAGGCGCGGCGCAAGGCGGAAAGGGCCTCCAGGGACCTCATGAAGAGTTACAGGGAGCTGGAGAACCGCAGGCGGTATGTGGAAATACTCCTGCAGAATGTCAATGCCGGGGTTATCGCAATTGATCGCAGTGGTAATGTGACTACCATGAATTTTGCAGCTGAAAAGATTCTTGGGCGTCAGGCCGAGTCAATAGTGGGGAAACATTACAGCAAATTGCTGAGTCCCGGTCAGGTTGAGGCGTTTGAAGGCATTCGTTCCGAGCTGGCCGCTTCCCCTCATGGAACCGTCAGGCGGCCGGTTCGCATGCAGGCCGGCGATCACCACCTGTCTCTTGTGGTGAATTTTACAATGCTCCATGACACCGAGGGTGAGGAGCTTGGCATCATCGTGGTTTTTGATGACCTTACCGAGCTTGAAAAAATCCAGCGCCTGGCTGCCTGGCGTGAAGTGGCAAGGCGGATAGCCCACGAAGTGAAAAATCCTCTTACTCCTATTCAGCTGTCGGCGCAGAGGTTGCGCAAACGGTTCATGGAGGGGATGGAGGAGGAAGGGCGCGCTGTTTTTGACAAGTGCACCAGGACAATAATAACCCAGGTGGAGGAGATCAGGCGCCTTGTAAATGAATTTTCACGTTTTGCCAGGATGCCGGAGCCAAGTTTCAGGATTGCGGATATCAGCAGTATTATCAACGACCTGGTGGAGCTTTACCGCCAGAACAATCCCGGGATTTCATTTGAGGTGCATGGCGCATCGGTACCTGTAGCCGCGGAGGTGGATTCCGACCAGTTCAGGCGGGTTCTTGTAAATCTTTTTGACAACGCCGTTGCCGCAATGGATCACGGCGGCTCCCTGACAATAACGGTGAAGTGTACCGGGCGTGATGACAGGGTGGGGGAGGAACTTGTCGTCACGGTGGCTGACACCGGGCGGGGCATTTCCAAAAATGACATGGACAGGCTCTTTGATCCATATTTTTCAAGGAGCCGCGGCGGGACTGGCCTGGGGCTTGCAATAGTGAATTCCATTATTTCGGATCACCATGGTTCCATAAAGGTCAGTGGCAATTATCCAAGCGGGGCGGTATTTACGATAAAGTTGCCGTGCCGGCAGCCTTAGGCGCGGTTTTGCGCAGAATAACTTTTGTTCAAGCCATTCTTGCCAACAGCATACGGCTTTAGTAGATTTTACAGAGTAATTTGGGCGCAAGGCGCGCATGAAATTAATGACGAATTTATCCATAACAGGAATCTAGATATTATGTTCAAATCTATTGCGGGGTGGCTGTCAAACGATTTGGCCATTGACCTCGGCACGGCAAATACCCTGGTATTTGTGAAGGGCAAGGGGATAGTGCTCAGAGAGCCTTCGGTGGTGGCTGTCAAGAAAGACACCAGGGTCAGCAAGGTGCTGGCAGTGGGCAAGGAGGCAAAGATGATGCTGGGCAAGACCCCCGGCAACATCGTGGCTATAAGGCCCATGAAAGATGGCGTTATCGCCGACTTTGAGGTCACCGAAGCGATGCTGCGCTATTTTATCAGAAAGGTCCACAAGCGCATGCTTGCGCGCCCCCGGATAATTGTCAGTGTGCCTTCCGGTATTACACAGGTTGAAAAGAGGGCCGTGAGAGAGTCTGCAGAATCAGCCGGAGCCCGCGAGGTTTATCTCATAGAAGAGCCAATGGCCGCTGCTATTGGCGCTGGTTTGCCAATCACCGAGCCAACGGCCAATATGGTGGTGGATATCGGCGGTGGCACCACGGAAGTCGCTGTTATCTCTCTTGCGGGAATTGTTTACAGCAAGTCTGTGCGGGTTGCGGGTGACCGCATGGATGACGCCATACTTCAGCATATCAAAAGGCGCTATAATCTGCTGATTGGCGAGCATTCGGCTGAAACCATCAAGGTGACGCTGGGTGATGTAATGCCTTCGGAACCCTATGCGGAAATGGAAATAAAGGGCAGGGACCTCATATCCGGAGTGCCAAAGAATATCACCATAGATGCCTCTGAGGTCAAGAATGCCCTCTCTGAACAGGTTGAGAATATTGTGGAAACAGTAAAGATAGCCCTTGAGCAGACCCCCCCTGAGCTGGCAGCCGATATAGTCGACAAGGGTATTGTGCTTACCGGCGGCGGCGCGCTGCTGACCAATCTGGACAAGCTGCTGAGAGAGGAAACCGGCTTGCCTATCATTATAGCCGAGGACCCTCTCTCCTCGGTGGCGCTCGGTTCTGGCAAAACCCTTGATAATCTTGATATTCTCAAGGAAATAATGATAAACTGAGCATGTTATGGCCATTCACGGACGCGTCGTGGGCGTTCATGTTGGCGCGGCCTCATTTCCGCCTTGTCCTTTGGCAAGTTCTTTTCCTGAACAGGGAGTCATAAATCTGCTATTTTGTTTTGTTCATCTTTGTGAACGGTTCATTGCCCTCATTTTACAATCACAGCTTCTGAACATTATCTTACCACGTGCCGGTTTCGAAAAAAAAGCAAAACAGGATCGGGGCAACTGTAGCAGCTGTTTTGGCTGTCCTGATAGTTATCTTCAGTATCGCGGGGCTTAATTTCCGTTCATCCTCCCTCATCGTCCCGATCGATTCAATATTCATAGATCTGACAGGCTATTTCCAGAAGGGGATTTCCGATCCCCTGCGGTGGTTCGGAGAGTTGTGGGACTCCTATCTGGATCTTCGTGATGTAAAACAGGAAAACCGCGCCCTTCACATGGAGGTGGCCAGGCTCAGGCAGGAAGTTGTGCGTTACCGGGAGGCTGTCATTGAGAATGAACAGCTCAGGAGGCTCTTGAAGATCAGGGAAAAGGTTGAAGGCCGCGTGCTGGTGGCCAGTGTGGTGGCTGCTGATATTGATGCATGGGCCTCCACCGTGACGGTTGACAAGGGACGTGCTGATGGCGTGGGCCGGGATATGGTTGTCCTCGCCGCCGAGGGACTGGCGGGCCGGGTCATAAAGTCCGGCCTTCATTTCAGCAGGGTGATATTTATTTCGGATTACAACTCTGCCGTGGCCGTAATGATCCAGCGTAACCATACCAGAGGCATCCTCCGGGGTGACGGCAGGGGGGGCTGTACCATTGAATATATTGAAAAGGGGCTTGATGTGAAACCTGGTGATCATGTCATAACCTCGGGAACCGACATGATTTTTCCCAGGGGGCTCCTTGTGGGAAGGGTTGCCTCTGTTAAGGACTCCGAAGACAACAGCCTGTTTCAGGCCATAACCGTAAAGCCTGCGGTGAATTTCAGGAGCCTGGAGAAGGTTATAATAATGGTGACGGAAAAACCGCTTATCGAGCAGTCAAAATGAGAGAAATCCTGTTTTTTCTCATTACGGGATATGTGCTTCTGGTGCTGGAAAGTACCCTTGGTGTCATCGGCCCGCATGGCATGCGCATGGACGGGCTCTTCGCCCTGCTGGTATGGTTTGCCGTGAGGGTCGGCATGCCGGAGGGGCTTACCGCCACCCTTTTGCTTGGCGCAATGGCGGAGGGACTGACTTCGCTTCCCCCCGGCATCTATGTTGGCGCCTTTGTTCTTGCCTATCTCATGATTCGCTACATCGTAAGCAATCTTATGTACACGACCATGCTGTACAAAATTCTTCTTGTCATGTTCGTAAGCATGAACGGCATGGTTATAATATTTGCCGGTGGCCGCCGCATGGATATGGTGTGGCCCCTGGGGGTGGCGCAGACAGTCCTTAACGGGCTCACCGCGCCGCTGTTCATTATGTTTTTTGACTGGTTGTACAAGATTGCCTTTTTACGGGAAGATACTGCAGGCCAGGAACAATAAATGCGCATTTCCGGAATAAAGACCCTGCTTCATGTAAAAAAATTCGGCCCTGACCATCAGGGGCACAGGCAGAAATTATGTGGAGGGGCCTATGCAATAATATTCCTCTCCATGGCCGTCCTTGTGTCGCGTCTTTCTTATCTGCAGCTCATGAACGGGAAAAAATTCAGTGAACTGTCCCAGCGGAACAGTGTCAGGATCGTTCCGCTTCAGGCCCCGAGGGGCAAGATCCTCGATCGTAACGGCAGGCTGCTTGCCGGGGTCAGGCCCTGCTTCAATATATGTGTGGTGCGCAAGGATGTGAAAAACATGGAGTCCCTGCTTGGCAAACTGCTGCCGCTGCTGAATGAGCCGGAAAGCACTGTACGGGTCAGGGTAAGACAGATGCTGAACCAGCCCGCATATCTTCCGGCCGTAATAAAGCGTGGGGCCGACTGGGATGAGATCTCCCGTATTGAGGCAAGGCTTTCGGAACTTCCCGGTGTGGTGATAGATGTCACTCCTGGCCGAAAGTATCCCTACGGCAGTATTGCGCCCCACCTTCTTGGCTATCTTGGAGAGTTAAGCCAGGAGGATATGGACTCAGGCCGCTTTGCCTCAGCGGCACCTGGTGATCTTGTGGGCAAATATGGCATAGAGGCGCGGTACCAGGCAGAGCTGGCTGGCCGCAAGGGAGAGAGGACTCTGGAGGTTGATTCGAGAATGATGCTCAAAAGGGTGATCTCGGAGAGAAAGCCCGTGCCTGGTGATGATATTTTCCTTACCATTGATCTTGATTTGCAGATGGCCGCCGAGCAGGGGCTTGGGGACCAGGTGGGGGCCGTGGTTGCGCTTGATCCTTCAACCGGGCGGATACTGGCCCTTGCAAGCACGCCCAAATTCGATCTTGAGGCGTTTGCCCGGGGTATTTCAACGAAGGAGTGGCAGATAGTGAACGATCCGCTGTACCGCCCAATGGTTAACAAGGCGCTTCAGGAGGCCTATGCCCCGGGCTCAACATTCAAGATAGTCATGGCAGGAGCGGCGCTCCAGGAAAAGATAGTGGATGAAGCAACGACATTTTTCTGCAATGGAAGCTTCAAACTGGGGCGTCGCAGGTTTCGCTGCTGGAACAGGCGCGGACACGGAAAGACAAACATATACAAGGCGCTGGCGGAGTCCTGTGACGTATATTTCTACAATATAGGCCTGAAGCTGGGTGTTGACAGGATTGCGAGGTTTGCCAGGGGCTTCGGCCTTGGAGAGCGAACCGGTATAGATCTTCCCGGAGAACAGCGCGGCCTTGTGCCAACAAGGGAGTGGAAGCGGAAGAAGAAGCATGAGGCGTGGCTGAAGGGGGATACCCTCAATATATCCATCGGTCAGGGGGCGGTCCTGGTTACTCCTGTCCAGATGGCGTCGCTTGTTGCCAGTGTGGCCAACGGCGGAACCATATACAGGCCCGGTTATGTTGAGCGGCTGGTGGGGCCTGATGGCGTAACAGAAAAAGAATTTGCCTGTAAGGAAAGGGGGAAGCTGCCCGTGTCACTCAAGAATTTGTCCATTGTGAAAAAGGCCCTCAAGGGTGTTGTGCAGGGCCGGCACGGCACAGCGCGTAAATGCCGCATAAGGGGAGTTGAGGTGGCAGGCAAGACCGGTACCGCCCAGGTTGTAAAGCAGACCAAGCGGCGCCAGTCAGAGAGGATGAAGTGGCAGTGCCGTGATCATGCCTGGTTTGTGGCCTATGCCCCGGCTGATAATCCGCTGATTGCCGTGGCGGTCCTTGTTGAGCATGGCGGGCATGGCGGTTCGGTCGCGGCTCCCATTGCAAGGCAGGTTATGGAGAGGTGGTTTCAGTTGATGGCGCCAAAGCCCGTTATCATGCCTCAAAGAAGCGCGTCATTCAGGGCAGCGGTAGCCAGTCTTGCCTCATGACAGGCTTTTGTTTCCACAAGGTTTTATGAAACAGCTGGCTTCCGGGCGCCAAAACATGGTCCAGATCGGCGCCACCGCATGCAGGCGTCTTCAGCCTGTTGAAACGCTGCAAATGCCCATCAATCCATTTGGCTGACATCAGGGTATCGGGATGTTTGATAAACGATATATTGAAAATTTCGACTGGTGGCTCTTTCTTGCAGTAATGGGGCTGATGATTGTCGGTTTTATCAATCTCAACAGTGCCAGCGCGGCCACCGGCTTTCCGTTTCAGTACAAGCAGTTGCAATGGTATGTGATCGGGCTTGTCTTCATGTTCGGCTTCATGTGTTTTGATTACCACGTTCTGCCTTCAGTCTCGTTATATATCTGGGGTCTCACTGTATTTCTTCTTGTGCTTGTGCTTTTCATGGGAAAAAGCGTGGGCGGATCACAGCGGTGGCTCTCCCTTGGCGTAATGCGTCTCCAGCCCTCGGAGCTTGCAAAACTCTCAACGGTTATTGTGCTAAGCTCATGGTTTTACAAGGACGAACGGGAACAGTACAGACTCAGGGATCTGTGGCTTCCCCTGCTCATAACCGCAGTGCCGGCCTTGCTTATTTACAAACAGCCTGACCTTGGAACGGCTCTGCTTCTGGTCATCTTGTTTGCCTCTATCGTATATATAGCCGGTATAAGGTGGACCAGTGTGGTTATAGTCTTTGCCTCCGCGGCCCCGTTGTTGCCGCTTGGCTGGAAGCTGCTCAAGCCCTATCAGCGCAGGCGCATCGAGAGTTTTCTTAATCCTGAAACCGATCCCTTCGGCTCGGGTTACCATGTGATACAGTCAAAAATTGCGGTAGGGTCGGGTCAGCTTACAGGAACGGGTTATATGCACGGGAGCCAGGCGCAGCTCAAGTTTCTGCCCGAGGTGCATACTGATTTCGCCTTTTCGGTATGGTCCGAGGAGTGGGGGTTTCTGGGGGACATGGTTTTGCTGTCCCTGTTCACAATACTGTTATGCAGGGGGATTGCCATTGCGCAGGAGAGCAAGGAGCCATTTGGCACCTATCTGGCTTTCGGGGTTACGGCAATGATATTCTGGCAGATGCTGGTAAATATCTGTATGGTAATAGGTCTAATGCCTGTAGTGGGCGTGCCCCTTCCCCTGATCAGCTATGGCGGCTCCTCTGTATTGACAACCATGATGGGAATCGGGCTGATGCTCAACGTCAGGGCGCGCCGGTTCATGTTCCACTGAACAGCATGGCCCTGCAACCGAAGTCCATGTCAAATCATTCCTGCAGAAGCTGTTTCAGTTTTCTCGACCTGCTTGGGTTGCGCAGTTTGTTCAGGGCCTTGGCCTCGATCTGCCTGATGCGCTCCCTGGTTACAGAAAAGCTCCTGCCAACCTCTTCAAGTGTATGATCAGTCGCCTCGCCTATGCCGAAACGCATTCTGAGGATCTTTTCTTCTCTTGGCGTCAGGGTGGAAAGGGCTATTCTGGTCTGTTCCACGAGGTTGGTCGCCGCTGTTGCTTCGTAAGGAGTGGGGGAAGTCCTGTCTTCGATAAAGTCCGACAGGTTGCTCTCTTCCTCGCTTCCTACCGGCGTTTCAAGAGATATTGGTTCCCCTGTCATCTTCAGGATTTCATGGATACGCTCAATGGGCATGTCCACCAGTTCGGAAAGTTCTTCAGCCGAGGGCTCCCTGCCGTATTCCTGAATGAAATACTTGGAGGCCTTGTAGACCTTGTTTATTGTTTCCACCATGTGGACAGGTATCCTGATGGTGCGTGACTGATCGGCAATGGCCCTTGTTATTGCCTGGCGTATCCACCAGGTGGCATAGGTGCTGAATTTGTATCCCCTGTTGTATTCGAATTTTTCAACGGCCTTCATAAGGCCGATATTGCCTTCCTGGATCAGGTCGTTAAGGGGGAGTCCCCGTACATGACTGTGTTTCTTGGCGATGTTTACCACCAGCCTGAGATTGGCCTTTATCAGTGCGTTACGGGCATGTTGCGCCCTGGTCATGCTTTCGAAAAAATCCCTGAGAACGTCACGCAGCCGTTCCCTGGTTAGGGCACAGGCTGTTACAGCCGATACTTCGCTGATGTCAATCAGGTCCTTGGCCCTTGCAGTGCAGATTTTACCAAGGGCAGAGAGTATTTTCTGGTTGATTCTGCCGCGGCATGCCGCCTTTACCATGCGGTCCCTTATATCTGCCAATCTTGCCTCGGTTTCTTCCCCAATAGCTGTACAGGCCTGTTGCCGCAGTTTTTCAAGTATTGCATGGCGCTCGTTCTGCAGTGGCAAAATGGCGTGAATAACGGGGTGTAGCGGGTTGTTTCTGGCTATGGCTGCATGGTTTTCGTGGATGTCAGAACCGGTGCCGCCGTCCAGCTCGTTACTGCAAAAAC
>JALVQQ010000246.1:0-16652 GCA_027025395.1 Deltaproteobacteria bacterium
TCTTGATCCGGTAAGGTACGGCCTGTTTTTTGAGCGTTTCCTCAATGTTGAGCGGGAGTCCCTGCCTGATATAGATGTTGATTTCTGCATGAAACGCAGGGACGAGGTAATCGAGTATGTGGGCCGCAAGTATGGCGGAGAGGAGTATGTGGCCCAGATCATCACATTTGGTCAGATGAAGGCCAAGGCCGTGGTGCGTGACGTGGCAAGGGGGCTTGGAATTCCCTATCAGGAGGCTGACAGGATTGCCAAGCTGATACCCGATCAGCTGGGCATCACCCTGGACAAGGCCCTTGAGATGGAGCCACGGCTGGGCGATCTCATGAAGGGTGATCCCCGGATCAAGGAGCTGATTTCCGTCGCCAGGGTACTTGAGGGCCTTTCGCGTCATTCATCCACCCATGCGGCAGGCGTGGTAATCTCGGACAAGCCCATGGTGGAATACCTGCCGCTTACAAAGGGTCAGAATAATGAAACCGTGACCCAGTTTGACATGAAGGACGTGGAGAAGGTCGGGCTTATCAAGTTTGACTTTCTCGGCCTGAAAACCCTTACTGTCATTGATACTGCTGTCAAGCTGGTCAAGGAGCACATGGGCGATGAGATCAACCTTTCAACCCTTCCGCTTGATGACCCGGATACCTATGAACTGCTTGCCAGCGGTGATACAACCGGGGTCTTTCAGCTTGAGAGCGCTGGCATGAAGGACCTGATACGCCGCATGCGTCCCACCCAGTTTACCGACATGATCGCCCTGGTGGCGCTTTACAGGCCAGGGCCGCTTGAAAGCGGCATGGTGGACCAGTTTGTGGATGCAAAGCACGGCCTGATAGAAGTCAAATACCTGCTGCCCCAGCTTGAGCCAATACTGAAGGAGACCTACGGGGTCATAGTTTACCAGGAGCAGGTCATGAAGATTGCCCAGGAACTTGCAGGTTACAGTCTTGGCGAGGGCGATCTGCTCAGAAGGGCAATGGGAAAGAAAAAGCCGGAGGTCATGGCCGCGCAGCGGGAACGCTTCATGACAGGCGCCGAGGAGCTGGGCATAGATCCCGGTAAGGCAGCCATTATCTTTGATCTCATGGAGAAGTTTGCCGGGTACGGCTTTAACAAAAGTCATTCCGCAGCCTATGCCCTGATTTCATACCAGACAGCTTGGCTTAAAGCACACTACCGGGTGCCTTTTATGGCGTCACTCCTGTCCAATGAGCTGGGCAACACCGACGGGGTCATGAAGTTCATGACCGAGTGCCAGGATGCCGGCATCAAGGTTCTGCCTCCTGATATAAATCACAGCCGCACGGATTTTACCCTTGAGGGAGACAATATCCGTTTCGGGCTTGCCGCAGTCAAGAATGTCGGTGCCGGGGCGATTGACGCCATTGTTGAAGAGCGGGAAAAAAACGGCAGGTATGAAAGTTTCGAGGATTTCTGCGCCAGGGTGAACCTGAGCAGGGTGAACAAGAGGGTGATGGAGAGCCTTATAAAGTGTGGCGCCTTTGATTCTCTTGGTCACAGGCGCGCACAGCTTTTTGCTGTGCTTGATGACGCCATAGAGTATGGCCAGGCGAAAAACAGGGAGCGCGCCGCGGGCCAGATGTCCCTTTTTGACCTTATGGGTTCAGGTGCTGACAAGGGGTCGGTCTCGCTGAAGATTCCTGATATGCCTGAATGGGGTGCTGCCGAGCTCCTTGCCTGTGAAAAGGAGGCCCTGGGTTTTTACATAAGCGGTCACCCCCTTGACCCCTACCGGAATGACCTGTTGCGCCTTTCACCTGTAAATACGATGAATATGACAGGGCTTGCCGATGGAAGCCGTATCTCGCTGGGAGGGATAGTGAGGAGTATAAAGGAGATTACCACCAAGAAGGGCGACCGTATGGCCTTTCTGGTGTTTGAAGACCTGAAGGGGTCGGTGGAGCTTGTCTGTTTCCCCGAGGTGTATGCAAGGTGCAGGGATGTGCTGGCGGAGGAAAAGCCCCTGTGGGTTCAGGGGATAGTGAAGATAGAGGGAGGCGAGACGAACCACCAGCCAGGGGACAGGGAGACAGGAAACGGTGAGGGTGAGAACAGTGGCGGCAAGGTTACCTGCAAGGTACTTGCAGACAGTATAGAGCTGCTGGAGGATGCATGCCGCAAGAAGGCAAGGGGCCTGGTTATTGAGATTCATTCCGACAGGGTGGGCATGAGAGCCATTGACAGGATGAAGGAGCTGCTTTCTTCAGGGCGCGGAGACTACCCGGTGACGCTCAAGATTTTTGTTCCTGGCAGGGGAAGGGTCGAGCTTGCGCTGCCGCCTGACTACAATGTTGCCGGTTCTCCGGAACTCTCTGAGGGACTGATGAAACTTCTGGGTTATCCAGGCGTTTACTATGAGTATGAGGCCGAGGAGGCGCAGGCGGCTTCTGCACGGGAATACTACAGGCGTAACGGAAGCCACGGGAGCTGAACATGGCAAAAACGGCAAAAGGAAAAGATTCAGCCATCAAGGTAGTGTGCCAGAACAGGAAGGCCAGGCATCAATACATAATAGAGGATACCTATGAGGCCGGGCTGGTGCTTGAGGGACCGGAGGCAAAGTCCCTTCGGGATGGCCGGGCCAACCTTGCGGATGGATATGTGGATATCAGGAACGGGGAGGCATGGCTGCACAATGTTCATATTTCTCCCTGGCCTTATGCCACAAATACCGCGGTGCCCGATCCCAGGCGCACCAGAAAGCTCCTTCTTCACAAGCGGGAGATAATGCGGCTTGACGGCAAGGTAAAGGAGAGGGGGTACACGCTTGTTCCGCTCAGGATCTACTTCAAAAAGGGGAGAGCAAAGGTGGAGATCGCCCTTGCCAAGGGCAAGAAACTTTGGGACAAACGTGAGACGCTCAAGCGCAAGACCCTGGATCGGGAGTTTGCGAAAAAATACAAGATTAGGTAGTCAGCATGGGAAAGAGAGGTGAAGTGATGAGGCTCGCAATTCGTGCATCATGGCCTGTATTGGCGGTTATCCTGGTTATGCTTTGCGGATGTCGGCAGGACAGTTGCAATGAAATGAAGGCCCGGCTGGATACTGCCATGGTTACCGCCCTGGATGCGGTTGACAGGGCCAAGGCGGCAGAAGACAGGATTGAGAAGCTTGAGGCAGAGCTGGCCAGCCTCAGGCGGAAGCTTGAACAGAATAACAAAGATACTGAAAAGTTCGCGCGGATTGCCGGCAAGGCGGCCATAGATGCCCGCGAAGCCGCTGAAAGGTCGGAAACAGCCGCGCTCAAGGCCGAAAAGATATTTGAACATTCGCTCATGAAATAAGAGTATCCGCAGCCCGTGCCCACGCGGGAGAGGCTCAGGCCGCGTGACACGCACTGTCTTCCCGGCAGGTGACAAGGTGTTGGCCAGTCCAGTGGCGGCAGATCAGTTCATGAGAGGGGAGCCTGCTGTCGCAAATTCAGGGTATTTCGCCTCTTCAGGGTCAAATTCTTCAGGGCAGTGGGTGCGCAGGAAATCCTCCAGCAGGTATCTTATCTCGGATATGCTTGGCGCATCAAGCAACCTGTCAACCAGCTTTACGCAGTCATCATGGTGACACCGCCTTATTACCCTCTTGACCTTTGGAATGACCATTGCATTCATGCTGAATTCATCAATACCCATGCCGAGCAGAATAGGGGCATACATGGGCTCTCCGGCCATCTCGCCGCACATGGCGGCCTCAATGCCGGCCTTGTGGGCCGCCGAAACAGTGGCGTGAATCATGCGCAGCACCCCTGGGTGCAGGGGCTGGTAGAGGTGTGATACCGATTCGTTTACCCTGTCAATGGCCAGGGCATACTGTATGAGATCGTTGGTGCCGATGCTGAAGAAGTCCACCTCGCGCGCCAGTATGTCCGCCACCATGACGGCTGACGGCACTTCGATCATGATGCCCGTCTTTAGGTTTTCATCAAAGGGAATTTCATTTTCCCTGAGCTCATCCTTTACCTGCTCAAGGAGTGCCTTGACCTGCATGATCTCGGTGCGGCCAGAAACCAGGGGAAAGAGTATCCTGACTTCGCCGTGAGCGCTCGCCCTCAGAATTGCTCTGAGCTGATCCCAGAACAGCCCCTTCTCCTTGAGGCATAGCCGTATCGCCCTGAGTCCCAGGGCGGGATTTATCTCCTGGTCAAGGGGGATGGTTGAGACAAACTTGTCACCGCCTATGTCCAGCGTTCTGATTGTAACAGGGTATGGAGCAAGCCTTTCCACCACCTCCCTGTAGGAGGAGTAAAGCTCCTCTTCGGATGGGAGCTTGTCAGGGTTGGCTATGTAGAGGAACTCCGTTCTGAACAGGCCCACTCCCTCAGCGCCGTGTGAAATGACAAAGGGTATCTCATCCAGCAGCTCCATGTTGGCCTTGATCTTGACCCTGTAACCATCCCTGGTTTCCGCCGGCAGGCTGCTGTTATGGATTACTTCAAGGCGATAGCTTATGTAGCTCTGCTGTTTCGCCTGGTAATCCGCAATGGTTTCCTGGTCAGGCGATACGATCACCTTTCCCTTGAGCCCGTCAACTATCAGGAGGTCGTCAGGGGATATGCCGCCTATGCCTCCCTCAAGGCCTACAACCGCCGGTATGCCAAGGGCCCTTGCGAGTATGGCCGTATGGGATGTTCGGCTGCCTGTGACCGTAACAAACGCCAGCACGTTCTGCTTGAACATCTGAACCGTGTCTGCCGGTGAGAGCTCATGGGCAACCACCACGCATGGTTCGTCCATCTCCCGAAGGTTCGGGCTGCTATCATTGTCCGAGAGCAGCAGCTGCACCCGCTTGACCAGATATTCAATGTCCTCCATCCGCTCCCTGATGTAGGTGTCCTTCACCTGGGCAAAAAGCGAATGGATGTGCTTGACCGCCTTTTCAAGCGCCCATTCAGCATTTATCCTGTTATCCTCAATGGTTTTGAGGGTTCGGTCAAATATCATCCTGTCCTTGAGCATCAGGAGGTGAGACTTCAGAACCTCGCTGTGTTCCTTAAGTTCTTCCGGAATGTCGTCAAGGATTGCGCTGATTTCACTTTCAGCAGCGGTTATGGCCTGTACGAACCTGGCCTGTTCAGACTTGATTTCACCGGCTTTTATGCGGCGTTTTACTGTCTTGATTATGCCCGGCTCCAGGACAAAGGCAGGGCCAATGGCTATTCCGGGCGAGGCTGGCAAACCGGTTATGGTTTGTGACATCTCCAACTGGCTGTTGTTCTCCCTGGTTTCAGTCAATGTTTCCGAACCTTCCCGCAACGAGTTCCCTCAGCGCCTTGACAGCCTGTTCCGCATCATCTCCCTCCGCCCTTATCCCGAGCACAGTGCCCCGGGGGCAGGCGATTGTTAGTATTTCAAGGATGCTCTTTCCGTCCACGGCTTCGCCGTCCTTGACAAGAAGGATGTCCGAGTTGAACTCGCTGGCAAGCCGGGCAAATCTGGATGCCGGTCTTGCATGCAGGCCTAGGCGGTTCTTTATGGTGATTTCGATTTCACAAACCATTTTCAAAACATCAGGGCAGAGGGCAGGTGTTTGTTTCCGGTCGCCTTTTGCAGCCGGGTTATGAATCGAGGTGTTTCATATCCCTGCCAATTTTCTAATGCATGGAACGGACAGTCATTATTGATACCGAACCCATGCGCCGGGCCAGCCGGGCAGGCAGATTCCAGGAACGAAACGCACTGATGCCGGAAAGCCTCTTCCCCCCGACAACAAGCAGATCATAATTTCCATGCCGGACCTCGGCAATTATCTCTGTTAGCGGATCGCCATGTCTTGAAATGAAAGCGCACCTGATGCCTGCCTTGCGCGCCGTGGATATCAGCCGCTGTTCCAGCTCCCTGGCAATGGCCTCAAGCTCCATGTCAACATGATCAAGATACTCCCTGCGTCCCTGGGCATAAATTTCATTGTAGAACTGCTTCAGGTAAGGGTCCTTGACATGCAGAATCGTGAGCGGAATATCCAGGGTCGTTGCAAGGTTGAATGACCACTCTTCAGCACGCAGAGAATGTTTTTCTCCGTCCGTTGCAAGCAGCAGAGAGCATGGATGCCTGAACACCATGTAACCTGAATGGAAAACGTCAGTGTCCGCCGGTTACCTGCAGCAGTTCACTTCCAATGAGGAGCACGGCGACTAGTCCAAGAATCATTTTTGCCGTTGCAGCTCCTGAACCAACAAGGAATGCGACACCTCCTGCCTTTTTCATGTCGTCAATACTGATGGACAGGCCGATGCCGGCAAAACCAAGGGCAAAAAACCACTTGTACACCGCGTTCATGGCCCAGAAAGGGGTATGGGCTACCTTTGGCCCTCCAAGGAAAGGCATGTGAAGACTGTTCAGGAGCACGAGAATGAAAAAGCCAAGGATAAAGATCGGGAATTTTCCCTTGATGGTATTCCAGAGTCCTCTCTGGTCAGCCGATACATTTTCCTTGAGGTCGTAAAACCAGACCGTGTACATTACAATAAATGGTATCAGCATGATACGGGCGGCATTTATAAGCACTGCGGTATTTCTCGCATCCTCACCATACCACTCCGCCGCTGCAATAAGCTGGGCGGTATTGAGTATGGCCAGGGCGGCCCATGCACCGAACTGTGACTGGGAGACATCAAGAGCCTGGCCCAGATAGGGCATTACAAAAAGCATGAGGGTACCAAACAGCAGTATGGTCCCTATTGCATACGCCATGTCCCGTGGCTTGGCCTTTACCACAGGTGATGTGGCAATAATAGCGGATACTCCGCATACACCTGTGCCAGCGCCCATTATACCGCCAAGGCCGTCAGATACTCCGAATTTTTTGCAAAGATACATTACCGCCAGGGCGGTGCCGAAAATAAACACTGCGGTAAGTATCAGCCCCGCACCGCCTACCTTTGCAACATCCGACCAGACGTAATGTACCCCAAGGATGATGATTCCTGGCTTGATTAGAGGGCGGGCTATGCCGATTCCAGGCAGGAATATTTTGGCAACGCCTATTGTGTTCCGAATGATAATGCCCCCAATGAGCAGCATTGCAACATACTTGAACTGAAGGTCCTGGTAGAGCAGGGTTGCCCATTTCCACGAATCACCGGGCTTCCCGCCAACCTTTGCAAGGGCCTTGCGGTGCTTGGCCAGTTTTTTTTGTATTTTTTTGATGTCAGCAGCGGACGCGCCCCCTGCTTCCAGCTCGGAAAGCTTTTTTTCAAGCCTTGGTATTGCCAGGGATGCTTCATTTGCCTTGTGATATTTGGCAAGAACGTGGTGGATATTCATTACGACGAATGCAAAAAACACGCATAGTAGAAGGCCTGGGATATACTTCTGCCAGTCGTCGGCAACCATGGATTTCATGAGAGACATAGTGTTACTCCTTGTTGATTTCGGGTTCTCTGCAAGCGTTGGAAATTCTGTTGCAAGGTATTCAGCGCCAATAAACTGTCAAAATATGAACAGACTTTTTTTGAAAAAGGTATAAATGGCGTCAGGGCTGATGCAGCATAGAATCAGAATGATACCTGCAATTATGATAGCCCACAGATCTTCTCTTTTTTCCGAGGAGAGTACCTTCTCTGAAGCCTGTTGTGTGTTTTTCGTGTTGTTGCCGTTGCTGTTTTCCATTCGTGATCTCCCTGAATATAATCAGGCATCATCCAGCACGCGGGTTGCGTTGACAGTCAAAGCCGGATCCTTTGTGCAGTGATATGCCCTTGTTAAAAAATGTGATATTAGATTCTGAACAGGATTGAACAGTAAAGATAATGCAAATACTTTTATATTATGTATGGGAATGTGTCAATCTGTTGTCCTGTTTGATGGTACTTGAGGGTATTTTCTGTCCCGGTTGATCATGCAATTTTGTATCATGGTGCGGAGTGCTGCCTTTCAGTCATTGACGCAGGCTTGAAATGCCAGGCAGCAAGAGAGGTGCAAGGTGTATTTCATGTTTTGCCCGCGGCCCGTCCTTTAAGCATGTAAGCAGAACTGGCGGCGGAGTTGTGGAAATGTGACAATATGACGGCAATAATAATGATTTTGGCACCTTGATTTAACATGATTGCATGATAAAATTAAGATCAGTAATATTGAATCCTGCAAGTCCGTGTTCAAGGTATGTTTTTTGCTTGTTCAGACCGCGTCTGGCTGTTTTGCCGGGGTTGATATATCTTGCTGCTGTTCAGGTTCCAAATGCCGCAGCATGGCCTATGGCCGCGGGGTGTTTGTTGAAGCTGCCGTGCCGCCAGGCCCTTGTTCAGCATATTACTCGCTTACTGGCCTTTTTCGCAACGCATGCAGAAAGGGACAATTGAATTTGAACGGCTCCCTCACGAGGCCGGACAGGAATATGATCAATACACCAGGAATAGTGACAAAATCCGTACGGCGTGAATCAGGCCGTTCAGCGCCAAGTCAGTACTTTCCAGGCGTCTTAGTCCAGAATTCCTGGCACGGTATTCGAATATTATATGGACAGGACATACTGCTTTATTGACCTAGTCAGGATATTGTTATGCGTTTCTTTAGTGCTCCCGGCGCTTTCAGCCTGTAGCAAAGGCAGGCATGATGCCGCATCATGGCACTGGGAGACCCGTGACGGCAGGAAATACTGTGTGCGTGACACTGCCGAATCTGCCAGCAAGGTCTCTTCAAGGCCCACCTGCAAGCCCCCTGCCTATTTTCTCGATGATGTGAAGTATCTTGATGCCGAGCTTTCTCCACCTCTCAAGGATGCCAAGATCATCATCAACAAGACAAGGCGGAAGTTGTACCTGCTTTCCCATGGAAGGGTGGTAAGGATCTATCCGGTAAGCCTGGGTTTTGATCCGGTAAATGACAAGGTCAAACAGGGAGACGGGCGGACACCGGAGGGCCGGTTCTATGTCTGTACCAAGAATCCCAGGAGCCGGTTCTATCTCTCTCTGGGCATCAGTTATCCGGACATTGAAGATGCCGAGAGAGGGTTGAAACAGGGGCTTATAACCAGGGAAGAGTATGAAAAAATTGTATGGGCCATAAGAAACGGCAAGAAACCTCCCTGGTCAACAAAACTGGGGGGAGCCATCTGTATTCACGGGGGAGGAGTCGCCTGGAACTGGACCGAGGGGTGCATAGCCCTGAATAACAAGGACATGAAGGAACTCTTCAGCCTTGTATCACCAGGAACTCCGGTGATTATAGAGAGGCTGGGAGGCCCCAGGACAGCCGAGCTTCACAGGGACAGGCCTGATGGATGGAAGAGGCAGGTTGATTAGGCATCTGTCCTGACGGCACTGTATCTGTTCCGCTATTATGAGCCGTTGCCCATGGTAGCAGTTTGCCAAGGGCGCTCCCTTTTTTATTGTTGATTACTGCGTCGGCGGGGGAAACGGAGGCGGAACCATGGCCAGCATGGAATCAAGTTCTGCCACATCGCCTGCCCTTGTCCAGTCCGTCATGCCCTGCCTCCAGACCAGGGTGTCGGCGGTAATCTGCCGCTGCTGAACCAGGTCCTGAAGCTGCTGTTGGGTAAACGGCCCTGCCTGCTGGTTGTTTATGGCCGCATACCACAGGACCGGGGGCGTGCCCGTATTGAGCGGAGGCGGGCCGGCAGGGGCCTGGGGCTGTGATTGCTGCCCTGCCGCAGCCTGTCCGGCTGCTCCCTGCATTGTGCCGCCCATGATATTCCCCATGCCCATTCCGGCAATCATTCCCATTGCGCTTCCGCTTCCTCCCGGGTTTTCCGCCATTTTTTCAATGGCTTCGGCAGTCTGAAACTGTGTATAGGCATTCATGTTTCCTATGACGCCCATCTGTGTACGCTTGTCCAGGGCCCTTTCCACCTCGTCCGGCAGTGAGATATTTTCTATGAGAAATTTTGTAAGCTCAATGCCATACTGGTCTATTTCCGGCTGAAGCCTTTCCTGGAGCATGCTTCCCATTTCATTATAGTTGGCCGCCAGGTCAAGGGCCGGAATCCGTGCTTCCGCCAGCGCGTCCGCAAACCTGGATACCAGTATGTTTCTTATCTGTCCGGTTATCTCTTCAGTCTCGAAATGGGTGTCGGTTCCGGCGATCTGCCTTATGAACTGTCCGGGGTCTGATACGCGCATGCAGTAGGAGCCGAATGCCCGGAGGCGAATCGGGCCGAATTCCGGGTCCCTCATCATTACGGGATTCCTGGTCCCCCACTTCAGGTCGGTAAACTGTTTGGTGGATACAAAGAAGATGTCACACTTGAACGGGGAGCCAAAGCCGTACTTCCAGCTCTGGAGCGTGGTAAGGACCGGCATGTTGTTTGTGGTAAGCTCGTGTCTGCCAGGCGGGAATATATCTCCCATCTCGCCCTCGTGCATAAATACGGCAACCTGGCTCTCCCTTACTATAAGCTGCGCCCCGTTCTTTATCTCATTTCCGTATCTCGGGAACTTCCAGACAATGGAGTTGCCGGTATCGTCTACCCATTCTATTACATCTATAAATTCGCCTTTTATCTTGTCCCAGAGTCCCATATTGTCTCTCCTTGGCTGTTATTTGCATCAGGATTGTCCATGCGCTTCACAGTGTTTGTCACATCATGGACAGGGTTCAGCTGTTGAATCTGTTCCAGCCCTTTCGGTAGTAGTCGTAAAGCACCGGCCTGTCCAGCCGGTTTATATTGAGCTTATCGGAAGGCTGCACGTCTTTGCCAAACGAAAACATTGCCTTCAGGACGCCGGCAGCAAGAAAGCGCGTAGGAACATGTGGAGCAAGCGTCTCAGGCCTTATGCTCTGCCGCGCAGCCATAACAAAACCCCAGTCTCCGAAGGATGGTACATTAACGTGATAGGCCAGCGGCCTAAGCGGCCCCACCGGGGCATCCGGGGGCAGGGCCGAGGCCAGGGTCTTGTAAATACACCAGAAGGCCTCAGGGGCATAAAACGGGGAGGTCGCCTGGGTAACCATGACGCCCCTTTTTCTCAGGTGTCTGGCGCACTGCGCGTAAAATGATGTGGAATAGAGCTTGGCAAGAGCCGGGCTGTTTGGGTCAGGCAGGTCTATGATAATTACATCAAACCAGTCGTTTGCCTGCTCCAGGAATTTCATGGCGTCCATGTTCAGGATTTTCACCCGCCTGTCATTCAGGGAGTTACGGTTCAGATAGACAAGCTCTGGGCGCTCCCTGCCAAGCCTGGTAATTTCAGGGTCAAGATCCACCAGGGTCACACTCCTTACATCCCTGTACTTGAGCACTTCACGTACCGCAAGGCCGTCGCCTCCCCCGAGCACCAGTATGTCAGCCGGTCTTGCACAAGCCTCCATGGCCGGTATTACCAGGCTTTCATGGTACCTCGCCTCATCCATGGAGCTGAACTGGATATTGCCGTTAAGGTAAAGCCTTATATCGTTGCGCCACCTGGTGAGCACTATGCGCTGATAAGGCGTGCTGCGGTTGTAGATGATGTTGTCCTGGTAGAGAAGGTCCTCAAGGAATCCGGAGATGGATGATGAGAAGATCAGCAATATGACCAGGGCCGCAGTAGCGGCAATGAATTTTACAAGCAGAAGGCGGCTTTTGTTACGGAGAATTGCAATACCGGCCCCGGCCACCGCCAGGTTCATCAGGCCGAATACCACTGAGGCGCGGCACAGCCCCAGCAACGGGAGGGCAACCAGGGGGAAAAGCAGCGAGCCTGCCAGTGCACCCAGGTAATCCAGCGCAAGCACATCGCTCAGGGCGTTGGAAAAGTCGCCGTCTTGCCTGAGTATGCGAATAAGCAGGGGAATTTCCATACCTGTCATCATGCCTATAATGGCGCACAGGGTAAAAAAGATGACAGGAAACAGGGGCTCTGCCCAGGCGCTTGCCGCAAATATCAGGATTGAGCTTGCGCCGCCTGTAAGTCCTACCCAGATTTCGAGCTCTACAAATGTCTGAAGAAGGCGGGTGGTGAAAAATCTGGCGATATATGCGCCTGCACCCATGGCGCAGAGAAATACGCCTATGACCAGTGAAAACTGGGTTACCGCGTCTCCCAGCAGGTAGCTTGACACCGCCCCTGCCGCAAGTTCATAAACAAGGCCGCATGCGGCTACAAGGGTGACGGACCCAAGAAGTATTATGCGGGCCGTTCTGCCGTCACAGGATGTTGAGGCGCTGCCGCTGACACTCATTAACCAGGCGCTGCCACGACTTTCCCGGTCAGGAGATGGCCGCGGCAATCACAATGGCAAGGCCGATGATTACAGAGCCGAACATGATGGCGAGCGCAACATTCTGGTCCTCCTCTATCTCCTTGCATATTGAAAAAGGTGTGATTTTCTCAAAGATAAGATATGCAAGGCCAAAGACTGCAAGGCCAAGAATTGCGTAAACTATTGATTCAATAAACTGTACAACGTGTGTGTCAGTAACCATGATTGAAATTGTCTCCTTTGCTGTTTACATGAAAGCCCCTGGAGCCCGTGTGCCCTGGCGGCCTGATGTGAAACAGTGGTGGAATATTTTTCCGGCATTACAGAATGTTACAAAAAAATGGTTCAGCAGGCGGCCAGAACCGGAGGGGCCTTTTACTTGTGGCTCCGGATGCCTCCTCCGTAATGCCCCCTTGCCGTGCGGAACATGCCTGAATGGCTGCGCCTCAGGCTTTCCTGCTTGAGGCTGATGCCCTGGGGGTGCTGCACAACCGGGACCCCTAATTTTGCAAACGTGGCCCCGCCTGCCAGCAGGGTAGAGCTGGCTGCAAGGGCCATGAAAATAAATCGCAGGTATCGCATTACGCCTCTTTCTCCTTCCAGTTTGAGTAAAGGATAGCGGTAATGGTGAGGATGATGACGCAAAGTATGATGGCCATGAAGGCCCACATGCTGGGTTGCGCCCGGTCGGTAACAGTTATGTTGAGACCGTGATGCGCCTCTTCGGCATCCGCCGTATTGCCGCTGGCGCTGACGCCCCGCACAAACAGGCGGTAGGTTCCCCCCTCGGGAACACGCACCAGCAGGTATTCCTTGGTACTGCCCTCCGTCCAGTGCTCTCCGCCTTCATAGCCCTGGTAATATTCAATATTGGTATTCTGGGAATGGACAAGGAGTTCCTGGCCGGCGTCATTGTCTTTTACAAGCATTGTCTCAAGCGACATCCAGGCATTGTTCAGGGGGGCGTAGAAGGTAATCCTTGCCGCACTGTTGTTGCCAGTCAGGTAAAACGGCTTCGAAAAAAAACCCTCGGTAAGTTTTTGCGGCGGCACGGACTGCCTCATTACCTCTGTGCCCGCACTCCATGTCCAGAACAGGAGGGCGATATTTGATGCAAGGAAGATGGCCGTAACGAGCATTGTCTTCAGGTACCAGCCCCGAACAACCGCCGCATCGGCGTCATCCCTGCTTTTGGGAAGAGGCGGTTTCTTGCCCCCGGAGCTCTTTCTGCCCGTTGCGGCAGCTACTGTGGCGGTGTCTAGGCGCTTTCCCTGCCCATATTCTATTTCACCCTTTATGCGTTCTATTTCATAGATGTTGCCGCTTCCGTCTTCCTGGGCGAACTCCGCATATTCGACCTTGTCCCCTTTTTGCGCAATCCATGGCAGGGCTCCGTCAACGTAGTAGAGTTCATATACCCCGGAGCCTTCGCATATCCATTTGCGCCTGTCCCATGTCTCCAGGGTGTCGCCCCGTTTCATGCCAAGGCCGCCAGCCAGGGGCATGACATGGCAAGGACGGGTCATTGAGAAACTTCCCCTGTATTCACCAATCCACATTGAGCCCATGCGTGGATTGTAAAAGAGATAGGAGAGTGTCATGTCGGCAAGATCACCCTCTTCGATAAACGCCATGCGGCCTATGCACTCAAAACGCGCGCCGCCGCGGCGCCATGATTCCCCTATCTCAAAGGTGAAAGCCGGCTTGCCCGGCGGATTTTTGCCCAGTACCCGCTGTTCCGCTTCTGATATGTCAAGCTGGCTCCCGCAGTATTCACAGACTATCAGCTCGGTGTGCTCATCCTTTACGGAAAGGGCGGCGCCGCAGCCCTTGCACTTTATCTGTTTCGGCTTGTACGCCGGCCTGGGCCTGATGGCATGTCTGTTTTTGAGTTTTGGTTCAGGCATTACGTCACCAGTCCAGTCCTTCATCATCAAGGCGCAGGTCGGAATACTTCAGCCATCTGCCCAGAAAGACGGCGGGAGGATCGTTGTCATACTCTATTCCAAGGGTGTACTTGCCGTCCGGGGTTGAGGCATCCGCAAACAGGTACTTCTCTCCTGTCTCAACCCTGATGGGCAGTTCACCTTCAACACCTACGCACTCTGCGTGTCCCACTTCCTGGACAATGAATTCCATGTCCCATGCCCGGAACATTGAGCCGGGAGAGAGGGCGTCGGCAGGAGGACAGTTTTTGAGCTCGCGGCGGTTCTGAAGCGCAAGCTCGTGGTTGTCTTCCGTGAGCCAGCCGATGGAGCCGTCCTGGAATTCGAGAAACCACTCGTCCCAGAACCCCCTGCCAAAGCTGTAGCGAACCCGGCCGGTTACAACGAAGTTGCGTCCTTGAAGGCTTCCGGACGCCCCGCGGTATAACCTGGTAAAACCCTCGGGAAGCAGGGACTGTTTGCCCGCAGCCATTACCTTGTCCTTGTCCCAGTAGATGGCCGTGCCGCAATATTCACAAATTACCGTGACAATGCCCGGGTTTGTGACCGTTTTTTCAGCCCCGCATGAAGGGCATTTTATCTGTCGAGCTTCCAATTTCTATGTCCCGATCCCGAAAGCGCCGGTAGATTTGTATGGATTTGTTGAGAAACAGCCTGGCGCAGCACCAGTGAAACGGGGCGTCAGGCAAAATGGGCTGGCTCCGGCACGCCTTGTGTAATATTATGCACGCATGGGGCCGGTAGTCAATATGCGTTGTAAAAAACAGCAGCTGTTCCGGCACTGGGTAAATCCCTCATGATACTGTTCAGTAAACAGCGCATGCGGCTGGCAGGGCAGGCAAGACCAGGCCGGGCAAACCGTCCATGCCGCATCATGGCTTCCTTGTCTTTCTTCTCCTGGCAAGAATTTTTCTCCACTTGTCAAGGCGGTCCTTGATTATCTGTTCATACCCCCGGTTTGTCGGCCTGTAGTAGATGCGCTCCCTCAGCTCTGCCGGAAAGTACTCCTGGTCAACCACTGCGTCAGGGTGGTCATGGGCGTACTTGTAGCCCTTGCCATAGTCAAGCTCTTTCATAAGCCGGGTGGGGGCATTTCGGATATGAAGGGGAACAGGCAGGGTTCCGTATTTCCTGGCATCCTGCTGCGCTTTTCCATAGGCAGTATATGCTGCGTTGCTTTTGGGCGCAGTGGCAAGGTAGAGGGCTGCCTGCGCCAGGGCCAGTTCCCCCTCGGGCTTGCCCAGGACGTCGAAAGCCTGGAGGGCGCCAAGCGCCACCGACAGGGCCTGCGGGTCCGCGTTGCCAATATCTTCCGAGGCGAATCTTATCATGCGCCTTGCAATGTAGTGAGGCGCCTCGCCTGACTCAATCATTCTTGCCATCCAGTAAAGCGCCGCATCCGGGTCGCTACCCCGGAGGCTTTTGTGAAAGGCTGATATTAGATTGTAGTGTTCCTCCCCGCTCTTGTCATATCTCAGGGCCTTTTGCTGGACCGCCTCTTCGACAGTGGCAAGGTCGATAAGCGCCCCCTTGCCCTCCGGCCGCCTGGAAACAGCCAGTTCGGCTGAAAGCTCCAGGTTGTTCAGCAGGGTCCTGGCATCGCCGTCAGATGTCTTGACAAGATAATTTTCAGCCTCCTCTTCAATGGATATGTTGAGTTTTCCAAGCCCCCTTTCCGGGTCGGTAAGTGCCCTTTTGACAATTTCCTTCAGTATGCGGTGATCAAGCGGATGAAGAACCAGCACCCTGCATCTTGAAAGCAGCGGAGCGGTTATCTCAAAGGATGGGTTTTCAGTCGTTGCCCCGATGAGCGTTATCAGTCCTGACTCCACGTGCGGCAGAAACGCATCCTGCTGGGCCTTGTTGAAGCGGTGAATCTCGTCCACAAAAAGCACTGTTGGCGGGCCGCCGTTTCGAAGGTTCTGCCTGGCCTCCTCCACTATTGCCCTGAGCTCCCTTACCCCTGAAAGCACGGCTGAAAAGGCCACGAAACTTGCATCTGTCATGCGTGCCAGCAGTCTTGCCAGCGTGGTCTTGCCGCAGCCCGGCGGGCCCCACAGGATCAGGGACGGGAGTTTTCCTCTCGAGAGCAGGCTGTGCAGCAGTTTCCCCTCTGCAAGCAGGTGCTCCTGTCCTGCAAATTCTTCAAGTGTTCTGGGTCTAAGCCGTTCTGCAAGCGGTGTCAATTTTCTTCTTGTCCTCAGCACATTCCGGTTACAGCGGGATGGCCATGGAGCCTGTCCTTGTTCATTGTCTCAGATAAATCTCCAGCCGATGACCAACTGCATGAATTACTACGGCTTTTTCGTTACAAAGGAATTCATGAATCACACGGTAGTTTTACCCATACGCAGCTTGTAGAGGCCGCCAAGGTTGCCGGTCAATGCCCAAGGACGAATCGCGTCCGGATTTGACTACAGCCGGTTAATGCGATGAATCATGCGGCGTAGAGCCGGTTTGTCTGATCTTTCTCTATCCCGGGACGCTGCTTGTAGAATGCGAATGCGGTACTGGCTCATTACTCCAGACGAAGACGCCGAATCACTTCCTCAAATGG
>JALVQQ010000246.1:16662-26716 GCA_027025395.1 Deltaproteobacteria bacterium
TCTTTAATGCGCCAGGCCTCCGGGGGTTTTATGAATTCACTTTGTGGAAGCCACCTGACCTCCTCTCCTTGGATTTTTCCTGGTTGATCCATTTGACAGTCACCTTGCCGGTTTTTGAACAGCCCTTGCGAGGAATGCCGCATTGAAAGCTCAGTAGGGTTTGGAACGCCATTTTTTCCTGGCTATCGCCACAGCGGCAGCCAGGGTGGCCAACAACCACATCCAGCCAATGAAAAATACGGCCTGCCATGAATAACCGCCGTAGGGTTTCCGAATTTCAGTTGCAATATCGGTAAGGAGAATAATGCCCAGCGCGCCCGGGATGAACCAGCGTATCATTGCATCCCACCACTTTCCCAGTTTTATGCTTGAAATGCTGTTCAGGTGTTCCCTGAATAATGAACAGTTGAAAAACCAGGCGGTAAGGATGCATTCTCCTATTCCCACAACAACCAGGCCGTAATGGGTAAGCATGTGGTCAACGATGTCAAGCCAGAGAAGGCCGGCCCTGGTGGAAAATATAAGGGAGCCGGCAAAGCCGCACAGGGACAGCATGGTTACAAGGGGCCTGCGCCTGAAACCGAATTTGTCTATCATTGCCGAGATGAAGGCCTCAATTATGGATATGGATGATGAAATGCCTGCCACAAGGAGGCAGAAGAAAAAGATTGCCCCGAAAAACCTGCCGCCGGGCATAAGGCTGATCGCCTTGGGATAGGCCACAAAGGCAAGGCCGATGCTCTGCGAGACAACCTTTGACAGTTCCTCGCCCTGGCTTACGGACATAAAGCCAAGAACTGAAAAGACTCCCAGCCCGGCCAGCAGTGAGTAGGAGCTGTTTATTGCAGCGGTCAGTATGGCGTTTCTGGTTATGTCTGTCTTTCCGGGAAGATAGCTGGCGTAGGCTATCATTATGCCAAAGCCTAGGCTAAGGGTGAAAAATATCTGGCTGTAGGCATCTATCCAGACCCTTGGTGAAAGAATCTTTGAAAAATCCGGTTTTATGTAGGCAGACAGCCCGGTTGAAGCGCCTTCAAGGTTCATGGCCCAGATTACAAGTCCGCATGTGAGGATAAAGAGCGAGGGCATGAATATCTTGTTGGCAAGCTCGATGCCTCCGGAAATTCCCCTGAAAACTATGGCCCAGTTAATGAACCATACCACGGCCAAGGCTGTAAGTATGGGTAGCCTCACCCCGCCGACAGCCGCCGGTGAGCTGCTTACCTGCAGGAATTCCTTGAAGAAAAAGGTGTCGGGATTGCCGCCCCACGCAAGTGAGAAGGAGTAAATCATGAAATCAAGGCACCATGCCACCACCACCATGTAATAGAGCACAATGCCAAACATCACGAATATTACAGCCCACCACCCCAGCCATTCCCAGCCGGGCCTTATTTTTCGACAGGCAAGAGGGGCGGAGCCGATGCGTTCGTGGCCGATTGCAAATTCAAGAATGAGCAGGGGTATTCCGGCGGTTGCAAGGGCTGTAAGGTATGGCACAAGAAAGGCGCCCCCGCCGTAGCTGTATGCCATGTAACTGAAACGCCATATATTGCCAAGGCCTATGGCGGAGCCAACGGCCGCAAGAAGAAAGCCTATCTGGCTGCTCCACTGTTCCCTATTTTCCATTCCCTTCTCCCCGGGTCTTTTCGTAGGTTTGATGACAAAAATCATCTCCTCAAACTGTAAACGGATATGTTGCGAAAGAAGCGCTCTTCAAGCTGAAAGGCGCAACTTAAAAGCTATGATTTCTTACCATAATTTGTTCAGCTTAACCAGCTGGATGGAAAATTCCCGCAAAATCAGCCCGGCTTGACCTGCACATGGTTAGGCAGGGAGCATGGCAAGCCCGGCCAGGCGGATGAAGAGCCTGCCAGTGCATGGCGGGATCAAAGCAGCTTCTGGAGCTGCCTTGCAAGCCGTATGTTGGCATTCCTTTCTCTTATGCTGATCCTGATGAATTTGCCCTCTTCCAGCCCCCTGAAATTTGAGCAGTCCCTGACCAGAATGCCGGACTGTTCAAGGGATGCCGCAATATCGGACGCATGGCTGCTTCCGCATAGCCTGAAAAGCATGAAGTGAGTCTTTCCGGGCAGGTATTCAAGGCCTTGAATACCTGATGTCATTTGCAGGAAATGCCCTTTTTCCGTACCGCAGTACTGCCTGACTTCCTTCTCGTAGCCAGTCCCGGACAGAAGAAATTCTCCAGCCTTCTGGGCGAGCCTGTTTACCTGCCACGGCCTCATGTGGGAGGCAATGCCCCGCATGGTCTCTTCTGCTCCTGCCGCATAGCCGAGTCTCAACCCGGGAATGCCGAATATCTTTGAAAATGACCGCAGGACAAGGCAGTTGCCAGGCAGTTTGCGGACAAGGAGTGAGCTTTCACAATCAGGCCCTGCGAAGGGTGCATAGGATTCATCAACAACCCAGAACAATTCAGGTGTGGCAGAGATTGCTTCAAGCAGGTCCGAGGGATTTATAAAGCCGCCTGTGGGATTGTTGGGATTGCAGAGAAAAATCATGCTCCCTGGCCTGGATGCTGAAATCAGCTTTTGCGGGAACTGCCCCGGCCCCGGCTCTTCCATCCAGAAGTTGATACATTTGACCTCTCTTTTGCCGCACCGGGCACCATCCTCATAATCCGCGTAAGTGGGACATGGAATTATTACGGATGAGGGTTCAAGTATGAGCGGGAGAGAGTAGATCCAGTGGGTGGTGCCGCCTGACACGAGAAACTGCCCGGGAGAGAGATCAAAACGGCTGGCCAGGAGCTGCCTGAGCGCCATGCTGTCAACTTCCGGGAGATTTCTTATCTCTGTAATATGCCTGCACAGCATGGCTTCAAGGCCGGCCGGAAGTGGCAGGGGGCTTATATTGCTGCTGAAATCAAGCAGTTCTTCTGCAGGGATGCCTGTGCGTTTAGAGACGGCATAAATATCACCGCCATGACCTTTAAGCATGTAACTTTATGAGCAGGGCCGGGCAAGATTCACCGGTGCCGGACAGATATTGTGAATTCAAAAAGAAGTGGGCAGTATGAACTGCCCGTTTTTCAGCCTTGCGCCAGGGTCTTTTGCCATTCAGCCATTTGCCGGCCCGAATGACTTTTCAAAAAGCTGTCTTATTGCGGCACGGCCTTCCTCGGTGAGATGGCGGGTCCCGGTGCCGACAAAGCTGTCTTGGGATATTACCGGGGAGTCCTCCTCCCACCGGCTGTCCTTCCAGGAGTACCACCGGTTCTTTTCCTGGTCGTAAACACTTATTGGCCTGTTGAACAGCTTGCCAAGCTCGACAGCCCAGCCTGTGCCGCCCTTTACGGTATTGTCGGGCTGAATCCAGCCTATTGCAAAGACCTGATGCCCGTTGTTCACCATGTGAAAAATGGACTGGATAACCCGGCGTATCTTTTCTGCCTGGGCATAGGTCCTGCCCATGCGTTTGGATACAATTTCCATGCTGATATCGCCCTGCTTGAGTTCTTCTTCGGTAAGCACCTTCACGTCCTTGGATCGGTCCATCTTGTGGCCCTTGAAGGAGAAATTTACCTCCCGAAGGCCCCACTCTTCGGCGCATTTGCCGAATTCGGCCTCCGCGCCTCTCAGGCCGCCGCTGTAAAGAGTTATTTTGCTTCTATCTGTCATTGTCTTTCAAATCCTCCGGTTTGTCTGAAATGGAACTCCTTATCTCAAGGAGCTTTCTGTAGATTGAATCAAGGAAGTCGTTGACCGGCCCGTGCTTGTTTTCACCTGACTGGGCATAAGCCCTCGTGATTTCAACGGCCTGGCGCAGACACTCTTCCTTTTCATAGGTTTCAAGTTTCATGGTTGGTCAGCTCCCTGTCTTGTCAAGGAAATCGGGAAGTTGCGAGCGGAGCGCCTTGAGCGCCTTGCCCCTGTGGCTGATGGAGTTTTTTTCTTCCGGCGTGAGCTCGGCCATGGAACGTCCCAGTTCGGGAACAAAAAAGACGGGATCGTAACCAAAACCGCCCGATCCGGAAGGCTCCAGGGCAATAACGCCTTCGCATGTGCCCTCCGCACTGATCCATGCGCCTGACGGGTCATAGAGCACCATGACGCATTTGAAACGCGCCGTGCGATTTTCAGGGGCAACGCCCTCCATGTCCGCAAGGAGTTTCATGTTGTTCATGTTATCATCCGCGTCTTCTCCGGCATATCGGGCAGAGTGCACGCCTGGCGCCCCGTCAAGCGCGTCAACTATCAGGCCTGAATCATCGGCAAGCGCCGTGATGCCAGTGGCGAGAGCAATCTCCCTGGCCTTTTTCATGGAGTTTTCAAAAAAGGTCTCTCCGTCCTCTGCGACTTCGGGAACGTCCGGCAGGTCAAAGGCGGAAATTACCTCAATGCCAAAATCCTTCAGCAGGGCCTGCATCTCCCTTATTTTACCCTTGTTGCGTGTGGCAAGTACAATTTTTTTCATCTGTACGGCTCTCTCCGGTAGCTGGTTCAAGCGCTGGACCAAATTCAATCGTTACGGACCCGCCGGGGCAGGCTGCAACGCATCTCATGCACCGGATGCATGCAGGAGAATTGATATCATCCGCCCCGTCAAAAAATGATACGTCCGTGGGACATATTGTATTGCATGCTTTGCAGTCCAGGCAGCGGTCTTTATGGAATCTGAGCTGAAACCAGCTCAGCCTGTTGAACATGCCAAGGATTGCCCCTAACGGGCATACTGCCCTGCAAAACGGCCTGGATATTACTGCACTCAGCAGAAGAATCAAAACAAGCAGGACAAGTTTGTGCAGGAAAAGGAGACCCGCAGCCCTTCTTAGGCCCTGTTCCATCAAGAGCAGTGGGATGC
This sequence comes from Deltaproteobacteria bacterium, assembly GCA_027025395.1. GTDB lineage: Bacteria > Desulfobacterota > Dissulfuribacteria > Dissulfuribacterales > QOAL01 > S144-17. Next base: position 21,487 of record JALVQQ010000246.1, read on the forward strand.
CGCCCTCAAGGGTGCCTGCCGGACAGACAAATTTGCAGAACCAGGTTATGCCAAAACCGGCGGCATCGGACACGGCAAGCGGAAGAATGATTACGAAAAGCCCCAGGAACAGGTAGGGACCAATACGAAATCCGCGCCAGAGCCTGAATTTGGGCAGGGGCAGCCGCAGCATCATCTCCTGGACAAGTCCGAAGGGACAGAGCCATCCGCATGGCATGCGTCCCACAAAAGAGCCCGCAAGGGCCAGTGCGCCAATGACATAGAAACCGGGCCTGAAGCAGCCCGCAGACATGTTGTAGCGCAGGGTGGCCAGGAAATTCTGCAGCGCTCCCAGCGGACAGGCCGTGACAGCGGCCGGGCACGAGTAACAGTTCAGCCCCGGAAGACAGACATGCTTGATAACGCCGCGGTATATGGGGCCCTTCCACGGGAACATCCAGTACGAATTTGCCACAATGGCAAAGAAATACTGGGAATATCTCCTTAAACGTTCCATGTTATCCTATGCCGATGCAGCTCAGGCAGATTGAAACGGCCTTCTGCCATACATCCCTGGCCTCGCCTGCCCAAAGGCCTGCTGCAATCAGCATCAGGGCCGCTGCCGTAGTGATAGCCGGGAGATATTTGAGGGGCCTTATTCTCTCATTCTGCATGGGAATTGCTCCTTGACCATCGCCACACCGGCATTCTTGCGCCCTTCCAGTAGTGTGGAACCAAAAGCACCGCCAGGGTGTACAGCTCAAGCCTTCCGGCAACCATGCAAATTATAAGCACGAACTTGGACATGTCCGGCAGGTGCGCAAAATTCTGGGTAGCGCCAACCTTGGCCAGCCCCGGGCCGATATTGTTAAGGGTGGCTATGACAGCGGTTGAACCTGTAAGCAGATCCACTCCCTGGCTGGTTACAAGCAGCGTTGCCACGACAAAGACGGCTGCGTACAGGGAGAGAAAACCAAGCACTCCCTGCATAACATCGGAAGGCACCTTGCGCCCGTCTATCTTTATGGCTTCAACAGACCGGGGATGTATGAGATGCCTGATCTGTACCCTGGTGAATTTCCAGAAGAGCAGTACGCGCACATGCTTGATCCCGCCGCCGGTGGAGCCGGCCATGCCGCCGAAGAACATGAGTATGACCAGGGTGACACGGCACAGCGGGGTCCAGGCATCAAAGTCTGCTGTGCCGAAGCCGGTGGTGGTGAGAATGGACCATACCTGGAAGGCGCTGTCCCTGAGGCTTTCAAGCCATGAGGAATATTGGCTGGACAGCAGGTTGTCAACCGTTATCAACAGGGTGGCGCCCATGCCGATCCCCAGGTAAAAGCGGAGCTCCTCATTGTTGAATACCGTTTTGAAATCACCCTTGAAGAGCCGGTAGTGGAGCGAAAAGTTCATGCCCGCAAGTATCATGAATACTATTATTATGAACTCAACCAGTGCGCTGTTGTAGCCGCCAACGCTTGCGGTGATGGTTGAAAAACCGCCTGTGGCAAGGGTTGCAAACGCGTGGCATATCGCCTCAAAAAAGTTCATTCCAGCCCACATGAGCAGCGCTGTCTCAACTGCTGTAAACAGGAGGTACACCCCCCACAGGATCCGTGCGGTATCCTGGATGCGGGGAGCAAGCCTGTCCTTGGTGGGCCCTGGCATTTCTGCCTGGAAGAGCTGCATCCCGCCGATTCCCAGTATTGGGAGTATGGCGATTGAGAGCACGATAATCCCCATTCCGCCCAGCCAGTGGGTCAGGGCGCGCCAGAAGAGCAGCCCCGGGCCCAGCACCTCGACTTTGTCAAGGATGGTGGAGCCCGTGGTGGTAAAGCCCGACATGGCCTCGAAGTAGGCGTCGATATAATGGGGGATGTGACCTGAAATGTAGTAGGGAAGGGCGCCAAGGCCCGCTGCCGCAATCCAGGAGAGCCCGACTATGGCAAAACCTTCCCGGTGGCCTATGTCATCCTCAATCACACATGCCCAGGTGAGAAATGCACCCAGGGCAAGGGTTATCAGCGCGGATATGACAAAGACGTGCCAGCTGCCGTCGTTGTAATAGAGGCTGAAGCCAAGAGGAGTGAGCATGGCGAACGACAGGAATATAAGCAGCCATCCCAGTACGGCTCCAACAGTGCCTGTTTTCATGCCTGCCCCTGTTCGTGCGCCATGATCGCCTCTCCATGCGTAAAATGTGCGCATTTGAACCGTCCGGCAAGTTGACGGCAGGCGTGCGGCGATTTGTTGGCGGTAATATTCATGATGCTGATAATGTCTCCGGGATCGGCGTTTCAGGCTGTGAGAAGTTTTTCTATACTTGAAACAGCCGTTTTCATCGTAAATATTATAAGCCTGTCGTTATTATGTAATACCGTGTCTCCGGTGGGAATTATAACATCTCCATCCCTTATTACAGCGCCCAGGTTTGCCTCCCTGGGAAATTTTACCTCTCTGAGGGCGTTTTCAGCATATTTCCACCTTTCGGAAACAATGAACTCCACCACTTCGGCATCGCTTCCAAGCAGGCTCGCAACGGACAGTATAAGGCCCCTGCGGACAAAACGCAGTATCATGTTTGCAGCCACCAGACGGGCGCTTAGCGCTACGTCAATGCCGAGTTTGCCAAGCAGCGGGATAAAATCCGGATGAGTTATGCGGGTTATGCTTTTTTTCGCTCCGTGATGTTTTGCAAGCAGGCTTGCGAGTATGTTTGTGGTGTCGCCGTCGGTAACCGCAATGAGGAGGTCTGCGGAATCAATGCCCTCCTGTATAAGGTCACGGGCCTCGAGGCCGTCACAGTTTAGCACAATGGCGTTTTTAAGCTCTTCTGCAAGGAATTCACAATGGTCGCTGTTTTTTTCTATAACATAAACGTCAATGTCGCGCTGTTCCAGCGCCCTGGCAACATTGAGGCCTACCCGTCCCCCGCCTATTATAAAGACCTTCTGAAGGGGCCTTTCCTGAATGCCCAGCACCTTTTCAGCTGCCCGTACATCCTTTTTCCTGACTACCAGGTAAATCCTGTCATCAGGCTTGATAACGTCGTCACCGCGGGGGATTATTGTCTTGCCATCCCTGACTATGGCGACAATGACAAAATCATGAGCCTCCCTGGCTGATTTCAGTTCGGCCAGGGTGATGCCTTGGTCCGGGGTGTCTTTCTCAATGTGGTATCCGATTAGCAGCACTTCGCCCCTGGCGAATTCAACCACCTCGAAAGAGTGGGCGAATTCACTGATTCTCAGTATTTCATCCGCCATTACCTTGTCAGGGTTTATCAGCAGGTCAATGCCAAGCTCCTCCCCGTTGAATGGAGAATCGGAGCCGAGGTAATCCTCGCTCCGCACCCGGGCCACCAGGCTCCTGGCGCCATATTTCTTTGCCATGATGCAGGCGATAAGGTTGACCTCGTCAATGTCCGTAACGGCGATGAACAGGTCTGCCTTTGCCACACCCGCATCTTTCAGGACAGTGCTTGATCCTCCGTTGCCATTGATGGTCAGTATGTTCAGCTCGCGTTCCGCACGTCTGAGTTTTTCCTGGTCCCTGTCAACAAGGACAACATCGTGATCTTCATGGGAGAGCTGCTGGCAGAGATGCCGCCCCACCTCTCCGGCGCCTATTACAATAATACGCATGGTCTTTTATCCGGGTTCAGGCAAGTTTTTTATGATCTTGTGGTCCGCCGCCCACCGGGGCCAAAGGGTTCACGCCATGATTGCGCCCTGGCTCCGCATGGTGCTTCCGGAAACATGAATGAGTTATAGCCGTGGATTGTATGCATGGAATTAAGGCGATATCCGCCGGGCAGGCCGGATAGGGAAATGGAGGCGGCGCCCGGACTCGAACCGGGGAATAACGGTTTTGCAGACCGTCGCCTTAGCCACTTGGCTACGCCGCCTTGTCAGTCCGGCAATCATTAACACAGTGAATTATATTTGACAAGTGGTTACCTTCCAAATTCCATTCAGTAACCTTCCGCAACTGCCCAGGGTGGTTAAAGGCGGGGATAACGGGCCGTTTCGTCAGAATTTTCAGGCACGGTGCTGCCCAATATGCATTCTGTCTAAAGATTGGAAAAGTGCTTTTCGGAAAGGGCCATGAACTGCTGCGGGTCTATCCGCATGCCCATAAGGCTGACTCCCCAGTGCAGATGTGGCCCTGTAGCCCTGCCGGTGGATCCCGCCAGTCCTATAACATCACCCTTTTTTACCATCTGCCCCGGCCTGACTTTTACTTTGGAGAGATGGGCATAAAGCGTGAACAGGCCTCCCCCGTGATCAATAACCACGGTGTTGCCGCTAAGATAGCACTCCCTTGCAAGGGCGACGCGGCCGTTGTTGGGCGCCTTTATGGGGACTCCGTCCCGGGCCCTAAGGTCAACTCCTGAGTGGGGGCTGCGCGGCTGGCCGTTGAAGAAACGCCTCAGTCCGAAAGGGCTTAGCACCTTGGATTTTACCGGCCATATAAAGGGGCCTTGCCAGTATTTTTCACGGCCCACACGGTTGCAGGCATCCTTAACCGCCTTCTGGTCCGCCAGGACTCTCTTCAGTATTTTCGGGGGGAAATCCACCATCTTCCTGGAGACCTTGAGGTGCTCTTCCGGATATTTTTTCCGTTTTATGTAGAGTGCTGAAACAGTAAGGTCCGAGGCGTGGCCCCTGCGCCACTTCACGGTGATTGAATGCCTGCCCGGCTTTACCTTCAGCCCAGCCCCGACAATGGCGAACCAGTGGTTCCGCCCTGTCCTGTACACCGGAAACGGCCTGCCAAGAAAGCGGACTTCCGTGACCCTTGCATCCGGCCATTCGTCCGGAGCGGCGATGTCAACCATGGTTACTCCGCCGGGCGGAATGGAGCCGGAGGCGGCCTTTACGGAAAGGCCGCGGGCCTCCGCCTTGTCCGAAGCATGAAGTGTTGAGGCCTTTATGTTTCCGGTACTGATTAATGAAACAGCCAGAAACAGCAGCCAGGAGCTCATAAGTTTTGATCCGGCATGAGCGGCAGTCCTCATTTCAGTCTCCTCCAGAGATTTCAGTAACCCCGCACCTGATGGTTCCCCTTGCAGGCCTTATGAGCAGGCGGTCTCCCTTGCTGACCTGCCGGGCGTCACGTGTGATTTCATCTGTTTTTTCATTAATAACAAGACTGTAACCCCTGGCCAGAATGCCAAGCGGGCTTACGGCATCAAGGCGCGCGGCACTGTTTTCAAGCTGTGAACGTCTGTTTGAAATGGTAAACC
>JALVQQ010000247.1 GCA_027025395.1 Deltaproteobacteria bacterium
GCCACAAGCTTCCTTCCCGCAGCCACGTCCGGCAAGTATTTGGACTTCTGCTCGTCATTTCCGAAGAGGAGAATGGGATATCCACCCAGGGCGCTTGCGGCGTAGGTCGTGGTCACCGCGATGCATCCCCTTGCAAGCTCCTCAACCGCAAGACAGTTCTCCATGGTGCCTCCGCCAAGTCCGCCATACTCTTCAGGGATATAGAGGCCGAACAGATCCGCCTGGGCCATATCCTTCATTATGTCCCATGGGAACTCCTCCTTCTCATCAAGTTCTGCTCTGACGGGAATAATCTTCTCTTCAGTGATCTGCCTGCACAGATCAACAATCATCTGCTGCTCTTCAGTAAGAAAGTAATTGACCTTTGACATCCGGACTATCTCTCTTTCAGATAATTTTTATATGACAACACAGGCAATGCCTAACCGCCTGTTTGCATGGCGGACAACAGGCCCTACCACTCCAGCGCGACCGCCCCCCAGGTAAAACCTCCCCCAAAGGCAATCATAAGAACTTTCATTCCCGGGTTGAGCATGCCCGCACGATTGGCCTCATCAAGTGCAATGGGTATGCTGGCCGCCGAGGTATTACCATACTTATCTATATTGATAAAGACTTTCTCTTGCGCAAGCCCCAGGCGCTCCCGTAGATGATCAAGGATTCTCATGTTGGCCTGATGACATATAAGGAGGTCCAGGTCATCGGCTGTCCAGTGATTCGCCTCAAGGGCCTCCAGGGTTACTGACTCCAGTGCCCTGACAGCGTTTTTAAAGACATCCCTGCCACTCATCTCTATATACTGCCATCCCTTGTCAAGCACATCCTGGGTAACCGGTTGAGCAGTGCCAAGCCCACGGATAGCAAGAAATTCCCATAAGGACCCATCGGCGTGAAGATGAGTGGAGAGTATCCCGCGTTTCTCCCTGGTGCCGGTGATAACCGCGGCGCCCGCGCCATCACCAAACAGCACGCAAGTTGTGCGATCCTGCCAGTTCACCCTGCGGGAAAGCACCTCGCTGCCAATAACCAGCACCTTCATCCTGCCGTTATCCCGCACAAATTTATCTGCTATGGACAACCCGTACAGGAATCCCGAACATGTGGCTGAAAGATCAAACGCCCCTGCCTTTTTGGCCCCCAACTCTTTCTGCACAAGGCATGCAACCGACGGCATGGGCATATCCGGGGTCAGGGTGCCAACAATTATCATATCGAGCTCCGATGGATTCACCCCTGCCATTTCCATTGCCCTGCGAGAGGCATTCACGGCAAGATACGAATTGGGCTCGTCATCGCCAGCAATATAACGCTGCCTTATTCCGGTACGGGTACGAATCCATTCATCAGTGGTATCAATCTCGGCCTCGAGATCCCGGTTGGTAACCACCTTTCTGGGGAGGAAGGCTCCCGTGCCCGTAATTACAGCTCTGTTTGTCATCTACACATTCCGGTTCTGCAACGGACCTGAAAACAGGGAACAGGAACCACTACAGAAATTTCATCAAACCTGACACATCACACGAGACGAAGCAGATCCTGACGCCTTGAAAGTGAATCTGCGAGCTTTGAAGCCAAATCAATATCCACCAGGCTTCGTGCTGAAATAATTGCGTTCTTTACGGCCTTGGGCGTCGAACTGCCGTGACAAATCAGGGCCACGCCATTTATTCCAAGCAGGGGCGCGCCACCATACTCCGCGTAATCTACCCGTTTTCTGAAGCGCCTGAACGCCGACCGGGCCAGATTATAACCGATAGTGGCAAGCACGCTGCCCCGCACCTCGGTCCTCAACATCGACAGCACGGCCTCCCCCAGCCCTTCGCTGAGTTTCAGACAGATATTGCCGACAAAACCGTCACACACTATGACATTAACATCTCCACGGAACAGATCCCGGCCCTCCACATTTCCCACAAAATTCAGATCACTGGATGAAAGGAGATCAAATGCCTTTTTAACCTGCTGATTTCCCTTGGAATTCTCTTCACCTATACTCATCAGCCCCACTGCGGGCCTGTTTATTCGCTGGGATTCACTGTAATAGACAGATCCCATAATTCCAAACTGAAGCAGATGCAACGGCTTGCAATCCACATTGGCGCCCACGTCTATAAGCAGCATGGGATCCTTCAGGGTAGGCATGAGGGTGCATATAGCCGGCCTTACTCCCTTGATCCTTCCGAGGGTAAACATCGCGGTTGCAAGGGTAGCGCCGGAGTTGCCGCAGCTTACCACGCCGTCGGCCAGCCCGTTTTTCACCAGGTTGAAAGATACCTGAATGGACGAATCCTTCTTTTTCCGCATGGCCTCGGCAGGCGACTCATGCATCTCGACAACCTGGGAAGCAGGATGGATTGAGATGGGCAGATCCCTGCCGCCCTGCCTTTCAAGCTGATCCCCGAGCCTTTCCTCATGACCTACCAGGATAATTTCAACACCCTTCTCCCTGGCGGCATGAATGGCTCCCTCGACAAGGATTCCAGGACCCAGATCCCCCCCCATTCCATCAACTGCAATCGGCATCTTTGCGATTCCTCGGTTACTCCTCTTCCTGCTGCCCGAATATCCTGCCACGGTAGAAACCGCAGTGGGGACATATTCTATGAGGGGGCTTCTTCTCCATGCAATGGGGACAGGTAGAAAGCGCAGGCCTTGGAAGCGCATCATGAGAGCGCCTGTTTCCCCTGCGTGAACGTGATATTTTTCTCTTCGGTACCGCCATGTTTCAAATCCTCCAGATTATTGTCATTGATTCAATTTACTCAGATCAAACCCGCCCCGCGGCCTAAAAACATACCTGCTTTTACCGCGGACTTACGCCGCCGCTCCCCGGTCTGAAATCACCCTCCGCCAAGCTTAAACTGACTCAACACGGCAAAGGGGCTGCCGTTACAGCCCTGTTCACACTGGCACTCCTCAATATTCAGATTCCGCCCGCATCCCGAACAGAGGCCACGGCAATCATCCGAACACAATACCTTGATAGGAATCTGGAGCAGCAGCTGCTCCCTGAAAATGCTGTCCAGATGCACTTCGCCATGCCCAAAATGCCACACATCCAGATCCTGGGCATCAAGACTTATCTCCCGCGCAGCATCCTCCATAAAGGCATCGGCCGGCTCCAGCATATAGTAAAACTTGCGGCCAACCACCACCCTGCACTGCTCCAGGCAACGGTGACATGCCATGGCAAGCGTGCCCCTGACCTCTCCGGTCATGTGCAACTGTTTGCCATCACGAAAAAAATCGGCAGCGCAGTAAAATGGCCCTTCAAGACATATACCCTCGGGCAACCCGGGA
>JALVQQ010000248.1:0-10961 GCA_027025395.1 Deltaproteobacteria bacterium
TATGTTTTCCATGTCCATGGCCCATGCCGGGACAGGAGTCGTTCTGAAGCCCCTGGAAACAGGTCTGCAAGGTGGCGTGAAGCTTGTAACCATCATGTTTCATGCAGATACCCTCAGGCCATCTTCTGTAAGGATTGATGAGGAGGATGGAGACTGGACGCTGCTGCTGTTCAGGGACTATAGGATCAATTCCACGCTGCCTGAAAATATTTTTGATGAATGTTCCAGAGAGGCCGCCGACTGAGGCGGGTAATGCATGTTTTCTAAAATGCGGCCTGCCTGTTTCCCGTCGCCTTTCACAAATTGCCCGCTGGCGCGCGCCTGCCATGCCTGGATGCGGCGGCCGGTTTCTCTCCCTGCAGCCTCCTGATGAATACCGGACTGAATAGTTTTTGGGCAAGGTGGCTTGCTGCCTTCCTTGTTTCAGGTTTGTGCCTTGCCGGGGTTTCATGCATTGATATCAGGCAGAATGTGCAGGATCTCCTGCCGGACACCATATCAAAAGGGGAACTGCCACTACTCTCCAGGCTGGGCATTGTAAACCGGCTGGTGGTCTCGGTGGAGGGCAGCGACTTTCAGACGGTTTCTGCAAGCACCATGCGTCTGGGCATGGCCCTGACCCGTAATGCGCTGTTCAAAACGGTGATGTACAGGGTGCCAGGCATGGATGAGCCGGATATTGCGAGCCGCTTCATGAAGTTTCTGCCCGCTGTTGCAGGCCCGGATGACCTCGAGGCAATTGAGCAGCGTCTATCCCGCGAGCGGCTCAATGAGGCCCTGGAGGAGGACTTCATGCTTGTCAACTCTCCCGCCGGGGCCGTTATCAAAGATCTCATAAGGCTGGACCCCCTGGGGCTTGCAGGCATTTACCTTGCAAAACTCGGCAAGCTCAGGCAGGGCAGCAGAATGGAGGTTAAGGACGGCATGTTTTGCACGCCTGACGGCACGGCCTGCATGCTGTGGGCCGAGACCGCAAGGGCCCTGACGGAATCAGAAAATGCCGCAGAGGTTGAGGCTGCGTTAAATGCCGCCCTTTCAGAAACACTCCTGCCCGGCGTCAAGGTAACCGTTGTGGGCCCCCTGCCCCATACCCTGGCCAATTCCCGTATGGTCAACCATGATCTCAAGCTGCTTCTTGCGCTTGCGACCCTGGCTATACTGATACTCTTCTGGTTTTTTACACGCGACTGGCGCAGCCTTGCGCTCGTGGCGGTTCCGCTGCTTAGTGCCCCTGGTGCGTTAATTCTGACAGGTGCGTTTTCCGGCTGGCGGATAAGCGGCATCGCCTTGGGATTCGGCGTAGTACTTATCGGAATAGCCATCGATTTTTCAGTGCATATTTATATGTATCTTCAAACCGCCGGAAAGCCCGTTGCCTTTCAGACACTGCTGACCACCCCTGTGGCCCGTTCGGTCCTCATGGCATATTCCACCACTGCCGGGGCATTTGCCGTGCTGCTCTTTTCCCGGATTCCTGCCCACAGGCAGATGGCGCTTATGGCTATTGCAGGTTTGACAATAGCCTTGACAATATCATTTTTACTGGTCCCTGGCATGGTACATGCCGAAGGTAACGGGATGAAGAGAGCAAGCAATTCAGAGACCCTCGGGAGGAAGCTTCCGTGCGGGCCTGTCATGCTGATGTGGGCGGCGGTGGTGGTGATGGGAGGGTTTGCCTGGAGCGTGGCAAAATATAACGGCGATATTCGCATATTTGATGTAAGAACCCCTGAAATCCTTCAGGCTGAAAGTCATTTCAGGCAAATGTGGAGTGCTGATACTGATCAGGTCATGCTTGTGGCAACGGGCTCAAGTCTGGAAAGTGCCCTGGATCTGAATGACAGGGTTGGACAGTGGCTTGAAATCCACGGTATGACAGGATCAAGGAGTGTAAGCGCGATCCTGCCGGGGCCTGCGCGTCAGACGGAAAATATCGAAAGATGGCGGAGGTTCTGGCAGGAAAGGAGAGAGGGGTTTGAACAGGATTTCAAAAAGGCGGCAAGAACCGCAGGGTTTTCCGAGACCGCGTTCATGCCGTTTCTGTCATGGCTTGATGAACCCCCTGGGTCCATCGAACCGCATGAGTTTATGGCGTCTCCGGCTGGCATCATGCTTTCCGGCATGATTCGCGCCGAGGCCGGAGCGGAAGTGCTGGTGACAACGCTGCTGCCTGGCAGGGACGTTGATCTGTCCAGCCTTGGCAAAATAAAGCGAGACCTTTCCGGGGTGCATATATTTTCAGGCTCAGGATGGAAACTGGAGATGGAAAGGATGATGCGCCTTGATATAAGGCGCATGTCCACTGCGGCCATATTGGTTGTTTCCTGCGTGGCATGGCTTTTTTTCCGCAATATCATGATGGTTGCGGCCTCGCTTGTGCCCGTGGCCACCGCGTTGGCGGTCATGGCCTTGTTCACAGTGACAACCGGCGGAGATTTCAACATGATGCATCTCCTGATGGGTATAATGGTGACCGGCCTCAGTATCGATTACGGAATCTTCATGGTTTGCTCCGTGCGTGATGGCCATTTTTCTTCAACTGCCAAGGCTGTAATGCTCTGCGCGCTCAGTACTATTTCCGGCTTCGGCGTCCTTGCCTTTTCTCAACATCCCGTACTGAAATCACTGGGAGAGACAGTGCTTGCCGGGATAGGCGCCGCGCTGCCAGCGGCGATACTGGTAACGCCATGTATCTTGGAGCGGGGTTCAGGCAAGCTGAAAAAACGGAAAATTGACCGGCGCCCCGGTTGATATTGCCATGAAACGCGGATTCCCCTGTCAGGGCCTGATGCCTGGTCTCATGTCTGTGCTGGCATGCTTGGTTGTCATGGTTCAGGGCTGTTGCGGCCCTGTCCGCATGCACCGCTGGGCATCCGAGGTTCAAGGTAATGCGCTATGGCGGATCGAGATAATAAAAGACGGTGAAGTGCTGTTTCAGGGGCTTCTGGCGCGTCATGCCGGGCATGACAGGGACGGGCCGCTGGCCCGTTTCTGGCTTGTTGATTCCTCTGGCCTTACATTCATGAAACTTGTCTCACGGGACGGAGAGATGGCTGTTCTCATGGCCCTGCCGCCTTTTGATGAATCATATATTTCAGATTATATTAGCCGGAATATGGAAGTTTCCATGTGCTGCCATGAGCCTGATTCCTGTGTTGATCCCGGTTTTTGCGGCATCAGGGAGTCAGAATGCGAAGTTCCGGCTGGAAAACGCCGGTGTTTCAGGGGAAGGTTCGGTTTTTTCAATGCCTGGGAGCTGGCCTGTGAGTACGGCCCTGGCAAGAACAGGATGGTTGAAGGGATAAGCGTTAAGGAGAGATATCCAGGTATGGAGATGCGGTTTAAGAGGCTTAGGTAATGGCTATAGAACCTGGCATAGTGGATGCTGTAACGGCATTTAAGGCGGACGGGGATCCGCGGTCCTTTGAGATAGATGCGTCGCTTGTATTTGGTCCGGGTTTTCCCGCCTTTGAAGGCCACTTCCCAGGGAACCCAATTCTCCCCGGAATCATACAGCTTGCCTCCGTGCGAGTGCTTGCATCCATGTTTCTCAAACGCCCCCTTGTTTCCTCATCCCTTTCAAATATAAAGTTCCGCGACATGATACGCCCTGGCCAGGAGGTGAAAGTGCGGCTGTGTGGTGCGGAGAAAGGTCAGGGCTGGAAGGTGCGCTTTGAAATAAACGGTGTTCACAATTCCATTTCAAGCGGCAGCATGGTGCTGATGCCCTGCGGTAATGCATCGGGAGAGTCAGGGGCCGGTACATGTATGGGGGAGGCCTGAAATGGGGTTTCGCACGGGATATTTCAGGCCTGAATCCGGGGCTCCACCGCCGCTTCGTGCCGTGGCACGGCGCAGAGTGCGTTTTGAAGAGGTGGATTCTCTGGGAATGGTCTGGCACGGCAGGTATGTAAGCTATCTTGAAGACGGCCGGCATGCCCTGGGTGAGCGCTACGGCCTGAGCTACAGGATGTTTGAAAAACACGGAATTGCCGCGCCTGTGGTGCAGATGCAGATCGACTACCGCGCACCTTTGCGATACGATGACTCCCTTGTCATTGAGGCGGTTTTGCACTGGTGTGACGCCCTGCGGCTCAACTGCGAGTATTTTATTGAAAAAAATACAGGCAACGGCGCTGAACTGGTTGCAACCGCCGCTACCGTGCAGCTTATTACAGATATTTCAGGGGAACTGATGCTCTGTGAGACAGACTTTCTGATGGATTTCCGCAAGCGGTGGCGGAGCGGGGCCCTGCATGAGTGAGACAGCGGTTCATGTTGCAGGCTTCTGTGCTGTAACTGCCCTTGGAGATATGGATGATACCTGGGAGGGCCTTCAGGCAGGCAGAAGCGCTCTGCGCCAGCCCGGAGCCGGCCGTAATGGCGGTTTCAGATGCAAGGGCCCGGTTGGGGCGGTGCAAGAACTCAATGAATTGAGGGGAGAAAAAAGGATGAAGCAGCTCCTGCGGCTGCTTCATTACCAGATAACACATGCCTTGCATCTTGCTCCTGGAACCGGGCTGGTTCTTGCCACTACCAAGGGAGCGGTTGATGAACTGCTCCTGAGACAGCAGGGCTCGTTGGCCATTCCCGAACTCAAAATGCAACCATGGAATCTGGCCCGGTATATTGCGGACCAGGAGGGAATAACCGGGCCTGTATCCACGGTCAGTGCCGCATGTGCTTCCGGTACGGTTGCGCTTGTGCAGGCGGCCTTGCGCATCGTGTCCGGTGAGGTCCGGGCCATGCTTGTAGTGGGAGTGGATATTCTCAGTGAATTTGTGATTGCAGGGTTTGGAAGCCTCCAGGCCCTTTCAGGCTCTGCCTGCCGGCCCTTTGACCGCCTACGTGACGGGCTGGCGCTTGGGGAAGGGGCAGCCGCCATGCTGCTTGCCGGTGAAGACAGCCCGGTCGGAAACGGACATGGGGGAAAAATCCTTCTGAAAGGCTGGGGCATGGCCTGCGATGCCGTGCATATTACAGCCCCTGCCCGGGATGCGCGCGGTCTTGTAGCTGCCTTGAAGATGGCTACTTCAGGCGTGTCTGCCCCGGTGGGTGCAATAAATGCCCACGGCACGGGAACGGTTTTTAATGATGCAATGGAGATGCGTGCGTTTGAGACCCTCTGGCCTGATTGCAACCGCCGGCCCCCGTTTCACTCAATAAAGGGGGCAATTGGGCATTGCCTCGGGGCTGCCGGGGTAATTGAGGCTTGTATTTCCATCAAAAGTCTTGAGGCAGGGGTGATACCACCTACAGCAGGGCTTCGTGAGCCTGCTGCCCCGGCCATGAATGTAAGCGGAGAACAGGCGCTTGCATTGAAGGCCCCGTCCATTGTTTCCTGCAACTCGGGGTTTGGAGGTATTAACGCTGCAATACTAATGGAGACATGCGGTTTATGATGGGGCATTCCCCGTATGTTGCAATACCATTGCCGCGTCATACAGCCTCGGCATTTTTCGAGGCAGTGTGTCAAATCCGGCAATGGCAAAAACAGGTGTAAAAGGGCTTGGCAAACGGGTAATGCCGTCAAATGGTGTTTTACAGGAGCGTGTTAGGAAAATTGTCGAAAAACAGACCATCATTGAGTGAGCTGAAAAGGGCCATCGAGTCATTTCTTGCCGATAATATGGGCGTTCAGGTGGAATCCGGGGCCCCTTTTGCCAACATGGGGGTTGATTCCATGGCCATATTGAAAATACTGCTCTTTCTTGAAAAGGAGTTTGGTATTTATTTGCCTGACAGTGAGCTTACCTGGGAAAATATCCGCAGTATTGATTCTCTTGCTGCTGCAGCCCGGGCCCAGGTTTCCTCTATTACGGATTGAGCGTTGGATGCGTGCAGGTAACTGTGAAATACTGGAGTTTCCTCTGGGCAGGTCTGATATCTTCCTTGATATTGTAGATTACGACCAGCGGAAAAGCGGTCTTCCGGGAAATGTGGTGCAGTTTATTGTGCACCTGGAGAAGGTTCCTGATATGAAGGCCATTGAAAATGCTATTAAAAAGAGCCAGTGCAGCAGGTTCCGCAACCTGTCTCTTGCAACATCCCTGTTCCGTACCGGGTCATGGCGGATGTCAGATTCACCTGTCAAGTGGCAGGCAGCAGTCCGTTATCATCACGTGTCAAGTGATATACCTGTAAGTGTAATGCTGGACACCATTATAAATCGCCCTGTTGACCTGAAAACTCCCCCGGTATTCCGGCTTGATGTCATAGACAGTGGACGAAGTGGTTCCTGCATCTGCCTGACCTGGCATCACCTGCTCACCGATGCCCGTGGAGGCGAAATGCTTTTTTCCTGCCTTACCGGTGCAGGTACTAAAAACCGTGAATTTTCTGAAGCCCCGGGGCGTGGTCTTCAAGAGGCCAGAAGTTTCGGAGCCACACTCAGGCTGGCAAAACAGTTCAAACCCATGGTGAGGCGCATGAAGGAGCTTGGCGTGAAGGCTCCCGGCTCTGCCCTGCCCAAGAAACCTGAGCTGAGAAGCATTTACACTGCACTTTCACAGGAAAATACAGAAAGATTTTCCGCTTCCGCCCGCAGGATAAACCCGGTTTTTGGAGAGACCGCCACGCTTATGGCCGTGTGCCTCAGGGCTGTTCATAACATGATGCCCGTGGAAGACAGGCTTGCCGGAGGCTACGTTGTGCCGGTGCCCCTGTCAACAAGGCAGGTATCAGGGACCAGGGCCGCAGCATGGAGACCGGGCAACCATGTGAGCATCTGTTTCATACCGGTAAGTGCGGCGGACGTTCACGGCATGAGCATTGAGGCCCTTGCCCGGCTTGTTGCAGGGGAGTTCAGGCAACAGGTGTCAACTGGGCTTCCCGAGGCCGCAGAGGCTGCCATGGAGGTGGGGCGTTTTTTTCCAAGATCCCTTTACCGCTGGATTCTCAGGGACGCCATGGACGGCCAGCTCTGCTCGTTCTTTTTTTCCAATACAGGCCCGGTGACAGTGGGAGGGCCAGCCGGGGAATTTTTTGAAGTGGCGGGTTCAGGGGCTGTATCCTGTTTTCACAGGCCAATGGTAAGCCAGCCGCCAGGAATCGGGTTCTTTTTTTCAACTTATAATTCGTCCCTGCACCTTACCACCTGCTGGATCAAGGGTGCCATAACTGAAGGGGCTGCGTCAGGGGCACACGAGATGATTCTCTCTGAACTGGATGGTGTGCAGGGTTAAAAAGGCAGGCCGATACGTGCCAAAAAAATATTGAACAGCCCCTTCCGGTTAGGATAAGACAACATTACTTGCTCATGGTCAGGCCGGATTTTTCAGCAGATGTGGTAATTGCAGGGGCAGGGCCCGCTGGAATATCCGCCGCTGTATCCGCTGCGGCTGCCGGTGCTGACTGCCTGCTCCTGGAAGCAAGGGAAACCCCGGGCGGCACGGTGCGTCATGCAGGCATATTCAGCCTGTGCGGGTTTTTCCCTGGGGATTCTGAAGATACCGGGCTCCCTGCCCCGTGGGACACTGTGCTTCCACAGGTTTCCATTCCTGCGGGGAGGATGAGTATTGTTCCGGTTACACCCTGGGAATTTTCACGTGCCGCCCATGATCTGTTAGCAAGGTTTTCAAATATCAGGTTCCTTGCCAACACTCCCCTGGGCCGGGGAATGTCTATCAGGGCCAGGGCCCTGATAGACTGCACGGGCAATGCGGCTCTTGCCCGCCTTGCAGGCGTGGAGACACTGGAAAATCCGCCGGCAAGCCCCGGGTTGGGGTTTGTTCTGCAGGGTGTGGATACAAGTGATCTTGCCCCTGGGGCAATGGATATTACAAGAGTGGTAATGGAGGAGTTCCGGGGTTTTTCAATGCGCATTTTCCCTGAACTTGCATTTGATTTTAATGGCACGCCTTCAGTGCCCGGCATGCTTAATCTGCCTGTTTCCTGGGCCTTGATGCATCCCCGTGATCTGAAAATCATGGCGGATAAACAGTTGGACGCCGTACTGGGCTTTCTTGAGTCCAGGTGTGCTTCAATGCGCCATGCCACTGTCTGCTGGAGGGGCCACGGGGTGGGGCAGCGTTCCGGGCCTGTAATCAAGGGGCTTGGCCGTGCTGAATTTGTGGAGCCTCCCCGGGATCACAGGTGTGAAGTCAAGGGATACTGGCCATCAGAGGTATGGCAGGACGCCGCCGGGGCCTCTTTCAAATACCTTCAAACAGGCTTTATGTGCATTCCGGATTCATGTCTCAGGGCCCATTCTCATTTGCCTTTTTTTGCAGGTGGAAGGTGCATAAGCGCTGCCCCGGATGCCCAGGGCTCTGCAAGGGTCACGGGGACAGCAGTTGAAACCGGAAGAAGGGCTGGAGTGCTTGCGGCAGAGGCTGCGGCCCTGGGAGAAACGCATGATGTCAGGCTGTAGTCTCATATCCCTGCTTTCACAGAGTGTTAATGCCCATGGCAGCCGGCCTGCCCTTGTGGAGCATGGGCAGCCTGTTTCTTACCGCGGTTTTTTTCACATGGTGGAGGAGGCCGCTGACAGGCTCAGGGAGCAGGGAGCAGGGGAGGGAGACCGCATAACATTCCGCATGGCTAACAGTGTGCGGGACATGGCCTTAGGCTTGGGCATTATCGCGGCAGGCGCATGCCTGATCCCTGTTCCCTTTGAGGCAACCGGGCCTGAAAAACAGAACTATATGGCAGAGTGCCGGGCAACCCACGACCTTGTGGCAGATGATGGGAGGCTGCTGGTGCGGAAACTCCCCCAGGAGAATGAAGGAACTGCTTCAGATGCCTTGCAGCGTGCAGTGATAATCCGGCCCACGTCAGGCACTACTGGAAAGCGAAAGGGGGTTATACTTTCAGAATCTTCAATTACCGGCCGTATAACAGCAGTAAACCAGGTGCTTGGTATCGGCCCTGCGGATACCATACTCTGGACCCTGCCGGTTTCATTCCACCTGGTGGTCTCCATTCTCCTTTACCTGCTTCATGGCGCAACAGTGGTGCTAGCGCAGAATAACTATCCTGATACCCTGCTTGACATGGGTGAGCGGTATCCTGTTACCATGCTCTATGGCGGCCCGCGCCAGTTCAGCATGCTGGCCGCAGACCGTTCAGGCAGGACATTCCCGTTCCTTCGCTGGGCCATATCCACAGGGACTTTCCTGCCAGGAGGTGTGGCAGATGTTTTTGCAGACAGGTTTAATCATCCCCTCAGGCAGGCTTACGGCCTGATAGAGGTGGGGCTTGCCGCAATCAATTACCAGATGCCGCCTGATCCTTCTGATTCTGTGGGCAGACCGGCACCCGGACACAGTATCATGATACGCAACCCCAGTGCCGGCACCCCTCTTTCAGAAGGAGAAGAGGGGGAGATAATGATAAGGGGCCCAGGCATGTTTGAAGGTTATGTCAATGCGCCATGTCCACTTGACAGTAACGGGTGGTTTGCCTCGGGGGACATGGGCCTTGTCAGGGACGGAGTGCTGTATGTCAGGGGAAGGGAGTGCAGTGTAATTCATGTGGCTGGCATGAAGGTCTTTCCAGAGGAGATAGAGGCCTGCCTGCTGGCCCATCCTGATGTCAATGCAGCACGTGTGCACGGAACCAGGCATCCCCGGATGGGCCAGGTCATTACCGCTGATATCAGCCTGCGTAAAGGGGCCGTATTAACACAAAAGCAGCTCTTTCTCTTTTGCAGGGAACGGCTGTCACCATGGAAGATACCTGCAAACTTTAATATCAATGTAAAGATAGAACGGACAGCCAGCGGCAAGGTCTTGAGGCACCATTCCTGAAATCCATGGAGATATTTTTCACACGGGCTGGGCGGTTGTCAGATTTGCTGCATACCCGCGAAGGAGGGCTTTCTGGAAGGATATGCGGGAAGATTGATGACAAAAAAGTTGGCCTCATGAAGGATGGAGCATGATAAAAATCAATGATATGTTGAAAATAGATGAAGTTTCCCGGTTTTTGACCGGTGGTTATTATGGTTCAGTCAGTTGGCGAATAAGCGTAAATGGGTCGGAATGAAAAAATCAATAATTTCAATAAGTTAATTGATGAAGACGAGGCCAGGTTATGGTGTGTTGTAATCGAGAAAAAACAAAACATAACGAGGCCTCGCCATGCACATTCTACGTAAGCGCTTTATAAACCCCATCTATATTTTTTGAATATGCATGGGGCATAGTAATCCTAAAAAATTTTGGAGGAACGCTATGTCCCGGAGTCAATCTTCTCACCCTGCCAGCAATAAACCAGGTTCTGCCTTTTGGAAAGCCCATGTGAAGGCATGGCATGACAGCGGTCTTAATAGTGCCGAATATTGCAGGCGTCACAACCTTTCTTATCATGCCCTGACCTATTGGCATGATAAGTTCAAGGATAGAGAATACAAATCAGGGTCAAGCACCATAGTGCCTGTCATGGCAGTTCAGCAGCTGACGTGCCCATCACATTCTCCTGTCCGTATAAGGTTCAAACAGGAATTCAGTATAGAGATAGACCAGGATTTTGACGAAGCGCTTCTGAGAAAGATCATCAAGGTTCTGGAGGGAGTATGATTTTTCCGGCATTTCCTGGTGTAAAGGTCTATCTTGCTGCCGGCGTAACAGACCTTCGCAAATCTATCAATGGTCTATTCATGCTGGTTGCAGACTATCTGGAACTTGATGCATTCTCCGGACATCTGTTCGCATTCTGTAATCGCAAGCGGGATATGGTCAAGGTGCTCTATTGGGACCGGAATGGATTTTGTCTGTGGCACAAGCGTCTGGAGGAGGACAAATTTCTGTGGCCTGATACAAAAGAGGATGTCCTTGCCATAGAGGTCAGGGAATTGCAGTGGTTGGTAGAGGGGTTGTCATGGCATCAACCAGAGGCCCATGCCTGCCTGCAATTTTCCATGCTTTCATAAAAATAACAGCATTTATTTTTTTCAAAAAAATATTGCAATTTTCTATTAATCTGTTATGTTTAGTTCATGATTTCACCAAGTTCAATAT
>JALVQQ010000248.1:10971-26694 GCA_027025395.1 Deltaproteobacteria bacterium
AACTTGATGCATTCTCCGGACATCTGTTCGCATTCTGTAATCGCAAGCGGGATATGGTCAAGGTGCTCTATTGGGACCGGAATGGATTTTGTCTAAGGCAAATGGACATGAACCGTACAGTTACCTCAGATTCATTTTTGAAAAATTACCTTATGCCACAAAATTTGAAGAATACGAAGCCATTGCTTCCATGGAATGTGAATCCCCAAAAGCTGGCCATTGAGGCCTTCAACACTAGGGGGATAATGAAGCGCTTATGAACCGTTATTCAAGAAATGGGGGTATGTAGTCAAACAAGGCACTTCACATGACTGCCATTCCGCTGATCTTCATGGCGGCAGGTGAGCTTGGTAGATGAACGCATCCCGATCATCAGGCTGCCGCCATGAGGCCGTACTCCTTCATCTTGTACAGCAGCGCGGGAAGGCTGATTTCAAGCAGATGGCATGCCTGTGTCTTGTTTCCCCCGGTCCGCCTCAGGGCCCTTTTGATAAGTTCCTTTTCAAGCACCTTGCTGGCCTTTTTTATCGAGAGGTTTGCAGCATCAAGGCCAACCAGCCCGTCAACACTCTCCTTGCTGATTGAATTGTTTATGGAGGGGGGCAGATCATCGGCCTTTATTATCTTGCCATCACTCAGCACCATTGCCCGCTCCATGAGATTTTCAAGCTCACGCACATTACCCGGCCACTGGTACTCCAGCAGCAGATGCATTGCCTCGGGGCTTACTCCCTGGACATCAATGCCAAGCCGCTTGTTATACTTTTTCAGGAAATGATCCACCAGAAGGTGTATGTCTTCCTTGCGCTCTCTCAATGGGGGGATTGATATTGACAGTACATTGATCCTGTAATAGAGATCTTCCCTGAAACGCCCCTCCTGCACAGCCTTTTCAAGGTTAATGGCCGTTGCAGCCACTATCCTTACATCTACCTTGATAGTCCTCGTGTCTCCCACGGGCCTTATCTCTTCCTCCTGAAGCACTCGCAACAGCTTGACCTGCAAGGTCAGGGGAAGATCGCCAAGTTCATCCAGGAAAAGCGTTCCGCCATTGGCCTCCTCAAAAAGTCCCTTTTTACTCCTTACGGCATCGGTAAAGGCGCCCTTTACATGACCGAAAAACTCGCTTTCAAGCAGATTTTCAGGTATGCCGCCACAGTTGACCGGTATAAACGGGGCGTTTTTTCTGATACTGTTAAAGTGCAGGGCCTTGGCCACCAGCTCCTTTCCAGTGCCGCTCTCTCCTGTTATAAGGACCGTTGTCTTGTAGTCCTTAACCTTTTCAATAACATCAAAAATCCTGTTCATTGCCGGGCTTCTGGCAATGATATTCCTGAAGGAATACCTCTCGTCAACGGCACTCCTCAGAATTTGGTTTTCCTTTTTCAGGCGTGCCTGCTCTTCGGCCCTTTTCAGCACAAAAAAGAGTTGATCCGCTATGATCGGTTTGTGAATATAGTCTGCCGCTCCATTATGTATGCACTGCATCGCAAGGTCCGTATCTGCTTTGCCTGACATCATGATAAAATTCGCCTCCACACCCGCTGCCTTGGCCTTTCTCAGGAAATCAAGACCGGTTTCCGCATCGGGATCGTCTTCAGGCCCAAGATATATGTCTGAAAGAATGTGATCAAAAGGCTGTTTTACCGCCAGGTCAAGCGCCTCATCAAGGCCGGCTGCCTGCACTGCATCATATCCGCCTTTTTTGGAGGTGAGGAAGGAGGCGATTATCTTCCTTATCTCGTATTCATCATCAATTATCAATACACGTTTTTTAACCATTTTTCCGATTCAACTATCATGAATGCCGGGATACGGTGGGCTCAACTCCAGACCTTTTTACACACTCGGCTCACAGGGCTTGTGCAGGAAACACAAGGGACAGGTACCACTCCATGAGTCTTTGCCCGTAAAAGATATAAATAACCGCCGCGCCAGCCAGGAACGGCCCAAACGGGATGGGTTGCTGACGGCCCCGTCCTTTAAGAAGCATAAGCACAATGCCAACCAGGGCCCCTGAAGCAGCACTCAGGAAAATGACCGCCGGAATGGCCTTCCAGCCAAGCATTGCGCCTATCATGGCCAGCAGTTTTATGTCTCCTCCGCCCATTCCCTCACGCCTGGCCACGAGATAATAGGCCCATGCCACCAGGAGCAGTATGCCGCCGCCGAGAATCATGCCCATCAGGGAATCCTGCCAGCTGAGGCCGGGTAGCATGAAAGATGCGGCAAAACCGATGGCTATGCCAGGGAGGGAGATGACATCCGGAATGATATAGTGCTCAAGATCGATAAAAGTAACTA
This sequence comes from Deltaproteobacteria bacterium, assembly GCA_027025395.1. Taxonomy (GTDB): domain Bacteria; phylum Desulfobacterota; class Dissulfuribacteria; order Dissulfuribacterales; family QOAL01; genus S144-17. Next base: position 13,276 of record JALVQQ010000248.1, read on the forward strand.
CCACCATTGCGGAGACAAATACGGCATATATCGCCATTTCAATCCCCAATCCGAACCTGAGCCAAAGCAGGACGTACAGCACGCCGTTCATGAACTCGACTACTGGGTACTGCATGGAGATTTTCTCTTCACACCCCCTGCACCTGCCCCTTAAAATCAAAAAACTTATTAATGGAATATTTTCCCACCAGGCGAGCCTGTGACCGCACTTGCGGCAGGCAGAAGGTGGAGTAACCACTGAAGTGCCCGCGGGCAGACGATAAATGCAGACATTAAGAAAACTTCCTATACATGCCCCAAACACGAATATGATCAGACCCACAAGGCCAGCCGGCAGTTCAGCCATTGAAGCCGCCTCCCCAGATAAAGACAATCTCTTGTATAACATTCCCTGATCCTTGCCAGTTTGAATCCAGGCAGCAATTAGACACGGAATGAGTGCGGTATGACATACATTTTATATCAACATTTCCGCGCTCACGGCTGTCTTAACAGTCCTGGCGCGGCTTGGCGCCACTGGCGGCAGTGGAGGACTCTTAACGCCATCTTTTTTGTCGGCAGGATACGTTTTTCTTTCAGACAGGCCGGACATTCCACGCCCACTTACGGCCCGGGAGGCATGGATAGTGGAGCGACATCACCATTTTCTATCTTGATTTCATACTCTTCCCGTATCTTTTCAAGCTGACGTAGAAGCCGCACAAAACTGGAGTAGATCGAAAAGTACTCCGACTGTTCCGGCTCAAAACGAATCTGCACCAGCTCCATGCCTACTCCGGTATGTTCCATGTCTGTACGATGGACGTATCCCTTCAGGGCTACCACTCCCACCACGGGAAGCTCCATTAGCATATCCGCCAGGAACCCCTCTGAAATGACATGGTCGGTCTCTATAAAACAGCCATCAAGCGATATATTGCTGGCAAAACCGTGCATGTCATATTCCGGCAAATATACTCTCAAAAGTACGTCATAACGCCTGCTTTTACGTCTTTCCTGAATCATGCTGTTTCATCCGTCATGCACTGTCGGGCGTGCGAATCCATGTCCGGCGCTTGCTGAAAAATATCGCACTCATAAGCGCAACCGGATCATGTTTGACAAAATTGTCTGTTTCGGGGGGAACACCCTGCCATTTCCCTGCCTCCCCATCATTGACTTGCGCTAAATTCAAACCTGTAATTCTTATCGTCACCAACTTGAAGTTACATTACAATTCCTGCATATTATCGTTCAGCCGTTCAAAAAATCATGAAAAAATATAATTGTTAGCCAAACCTCAAAGCCATGAATAAAGAAAATTTCCGCATCCTGATTGTCGATGACGAAAAACCCCTGGTCACCCTGTTTTCAAGAATTCTCAAAAAGGAAGGGTACAAGGTGAGGACATCAACCAGCCCGGTTGGAGCCCTCAAAATCTTTGAAGATTTCTCGCCAAACCTCATAATTAGTGACCTTAAAATGCCGGAAATGAGCGGCATGGATCTCCTCAAGAAAGTCAAGGCGCGAAACCATGCTGCTGATTTTATAATTCTTACCGCGTATGCCACGGTTGAAAACGCCGTTGAGGCAATGAAAAACGGCGCCATTGACTACCTGATAAAACCCCTTAAGGACCCGGATGAACTGCGTATGGCGGTGGCAAGGGTCGCGGAACGGCAGGCCCTGCTCAACGCCAGTGAGCTGTGGCGGGAACAGCTTGCAGAGGGGCTGCCGCCTACAGAGATTGTTTTCAGTGGAATGGAGCATATATGGCAGGAGGTAAGTCATGTTGCCGCCACTGACGCAACAGTGCTCCTTCATGGCGAAAGCGGTACGGGCAAAAGCCTGCTGGCCAAGGTGATGCACCACCTGAGCAAAAGAACCGGCGGTTTCGTGGAACTGAATTGTGCTGCCATACCTGAAAATCTTATTGAGTCAGAGCTTTTTGGTCATGAACGGGGGGCCTTTACCGGTGCCGTAAATTCCAGGCAGGGCAAATTTGAGCTGGCCCAGAATGGAACCATATTCCTGGACGAAATCGGGGAGATGCCCCTGGCGTCACAGGCTAAACTCCTGCGGGTTCTGCAGGAACGCGCCTTTGAACGGGTTGGAGGCACAGTCACATTAACCACCAATGCAAGAATAATTGCCGCCACAAACCAGAATCTTGAAGAACTGATAAAAGCGAAACGATTCAGGGAAGACCTGTACTATCGCCTTAATGTGTTCCCGGTCACCATCCCGCCGCTCAGAAAAAGGCCAGGCGCTGTTGAAAAACTGGCGCGCTATTTTGCAAGTGTAATTTCGTCACGCCTGGGGAAGCCGGCGCCGGTGCTTGACCGAAGCGCCTTGGAAAAGCTGGAGACCTACTCATGGCCAGGCAATATCAGGGAGCTTCACAATGTTCTTGAAAGGGCCATAATCCTGGCCAAAGACGGCCATGTGGCGATTCCAGAACTTGGGAGCCGTGCGAATTCAGCCAAGAAAGCAGAAGCGCCTGCGGATTTTTTGCCCAAACGTCTTGATGAACTGGAAAGGGAAGCCATAGAGGCCACACTTGCCAAAACAGGTGGGCATCGCGCAAAGACCGCCGAAATACTGGGGATCTCTCTTAGATCTCTCCAGTATAAACTTAAACAGTACAAGACGGGGAAAAAAGAAAAATAAAAAGATCATCCCGCTGGCACGGTATATGCATAAGTAATTTGCACACAGCAAATAAAACTCCCTATCCCTCCCCCAACCCTCCTCTCCCCGAAGGCCTTCTGATCCTCCTCTAAGGAAGGCCTTCTTTTTTTATCTGCAAACAATCGGGTTGCAGGCTACAAGCTGTCCCCGCCACCGCACCATTTCACCACGCCTTGCCCCTTCCCTCTGGAATCTTTTTGTAATATCTTGTAATATCCCTTAAAATGGATACAAGCTGCACTTTTTGTCCACGGGCGTATTTTCATGCGGTACGGCGCACAAACTTAGAGGCTGACTGCTGATTTACGGCTTAGCATCAAGGGAACAAAAACTTCACCTGTTCTTCGGGCATGGTTATTGCTTTTATTGTGCAAACAAAATGTTGCAGAAGCACCAACCAGCTGACATTCAATTCATGCCCGGCCACCGGGCCGGAGTGAAAAAAGAAATAAAAATGTGCAACAAGACAGACTCTCTGCCCTTAAAGCCTGAGCCAGGAATCGCGCGCAATGCTTTCAGGCGTGTTGCCGCAAGCCAGATGCCAGCGCCAGCTGAACTCACTGTCCTTGCAGTCATTATTTGTCTGCTGTGTGGATCAGCAGCATGGGCATCAGGGGTAGGATATGATGAAAACACAGAGATAGTGGTGACCGGCACGGTCAAGGACACTTCTGCCGGCACCTACGGCGGAATGGAATGTTTTACCCTCAAATCACGCTCGCGCCTGTTTACTGTTATAACAGGCCCCAAATGGTTCATTCATCAGAAGGGGCTCCTGTTGAAGTCCGGCGTTGAAATGCAGGTAGTGGGATCAAAATTCTATGGAATGGATGGCAGGCTTTACCTGGTTGCGCGCTCTCTCAAACCCGTCATAGCAGGGCATCAGGTAATGCTGCGAGACAAGGATTGCAAACCGCTGTGGCGGAACAGCGGTGTGAAAAGCTCTTCCTGCATGCACATAAACTATCACAGCAAACAGAGCATCATATTCTGACGCACCCCTCTCATGAAAAGCGATGCCGCCGCAATCAGGCAAGCCATCCTTGCAAGGCGTGACGCACTTACCGCTGCCGAGGCCGCCAGACACAGCGGCATGATAATCAGAAAGCTCAGCTCCCTGCCTCAACTGAGAAACAGCCGTCTCCCCCTGCTTTTCATCTCATTCAGGTCTGAAATAGACACCCGTTCCCTCATAAAGGAACGTCTTTCAGCCGGAGAGCCGGTACTCGTCCCCCGTACAATTGTAAAGGAGCGCAGGCTGGAGGTGTACAGAATTACCGACTGGAAACGGGATATCGAAAAAGGCGCCTATGGCATACCGGAACCCGTACCCGGCGTGGCTGAAAAAATAACGGATCACTCCCTGATAGACCTTGTCCTGGTTCCGGGAAGCGTATTCGACAGACATTGCGGCAGATTCGGGTATGGAGGAGGTTTTTATGATCGATTCCTGAGCATGGACGCTCCCCAGGCATTCCGCCTGGGGGCAGCCTACTCATTCCAGGTTTTGGATTCCATCCCGCTTGCTCCGCATGACGAGAAAATGGACATGGTAATCACCGAAAAGGAAACCATCAGCTGTAAACCAAACAGGCTCCGTAATACCCCTTGACACCTGTATCCCCTCTGAAACAGGGGGGGATTACTGCACCTTCACGTCAGGTGGCGGCATTATGGCATTCTGCTTGATTTTTCCAAACATCTTTTCATACTGTTCAAGGTTCTCCCCCAGGGCCTTGAAAAGCCTCTTGGCGTGGGCGGGACTCATTATAATCCGAGCATTAACCCTTCCAGCCTGAGGGGTAACCAGGAGAAAATCAAGCACAAACTCCTCGGGCGAATGGGCAACAACAGAATTGTTGGAATATATACCTGACTGATTCTTCTCGGGAAATGTTATTTTGATTTCAGCCTGTTTTTCAGACATTGCAATCTCCTTGATAAAAAGGCGTTGAAGGCCAAAGAGACCGGCAATTTTCCCATGGAACAATCCGGGCCGCACATTCCGGCACACGCTCCCGGCTGACAGGGGAAAGCCGGGCCGGAAGCCCTCATGAATATTCACACTCAGCCAGGGCCGCTCTTTTTTTATTGATTGAAAAAAGCTATATTGATTTGAGGAAGCGTCCTGGACTTTTTACGTTAACAGAAAGCTTTCATTTTATCAAACCCGTCTCCTGTTGAGGGCAACAGCCCGGAAAGGCTTTCCAATGGATCCAAAAGATATAAAAAAATTTAAAATCTCCCCGGAAAAACCGACCGGCGACCAGGTACGGTCATTCATAGGCTTTATAGGCATTGCCATAGCGGCCGCAATCTTGTGGAACAGCTGGTTTACGGTAGAGCCGGAGGAAGTAGGGCTTGTTCTCCGGTTCGGCAAGTATGTCAGGATTGCCAATCCCGGACTAAACTTCAAGCTTCCGTCACCTGTTGAAAAGGTGATAAAGGTGCCGGTGCAAAGACAGCTGAAGGAGGAGTTTGGCTTCCGGTCAATGCGGCCCGGCATCAGGACACAGTTAAATCCCAGGAACTATGAAAATGAATCGCTGATGCTTACCGGCGACCTGAATGTTGCCGTTGTCGAATGGATCACCCAGTACAGAATAAGAGATCCCTACAAATTTCTTTTCAAGGTAAAAAATCCCCAAACCACCTTCAGGGACATGAACGAAGCCATAATGAGAGAGGTCATAGGCAACCACTCGGTAAATGACATCCTTACAACCGGCAGGCAGGAGGTGGCGGACCGCGTAAAGCAGGAACTGCAAGCGCTTTGCAACAAATACGAAACCGGCATAGTGGTTGAACAGATAGTCCTCCAGGACGTGACACCGCCAGACCCTGTCAAGCCATCATTCAACGAGGTCAACCAGGCCCAGCAGGAGAGAGAGAAGATGATAAACGAGGCCAAGGCCCGCTTCAACAAGGCAATACCAAAGGCCAGGGGTGAGGCATTGCGCATGATTCAACAGGCGGAAGGTTATGCAACTGACAGGATAAACCGGGCCAAGGGCGATGCCGCGTTTTTCAATGCGCTTTACGGCGCATATCAAATGGCTCCGGAGGTTACCCGCCAACGCCTGTTTCTTGAGACAATGGATTACATCTACCCCTTTGTGAAGCAAAAAATAGTAGTGGACAGGCAACTTGAGGGACTTCTCCCCCTGCTTTCATTAAACGGGGCATCATCCATCACCGCCCCGGCAGAAACAGCAGGAGGTGCAAAATGAAACTGTTCTCATCCTTCACCCTGGTCGCAATTGTAATAGTCCTCATGGCGGCAAGCGGAATGTTCTTTACCGTCAACGAAACGGAACAGGTCGTCATAACCCAGATGGGCAAGCCTGTAGGTGACCCCATAACCGAGCCTGGCCTTCATATGAAACTCCCCTTTATCCAGCAGGCAAACTATTTTGACAAACGATTCCTTGCATGGGACGGAAACCCCAACCAGATACCCACAAAGGACAAACGCTTTATTTGGGTGGATACCTATGCGAGATGGCGGATAATCGATCCACTGTTGTTCTTTCAGAGACTGCGGGACCGGTATCATGCACAGTCACGGCTGTCAGACATCCTTGACGGCGGCACAAGGAACGTAGTTGCGCGCCACCTGCTTATTGAGCTGGTGAGATCCAGGAATTTCGAACGCTCCCAGAAGATCTCGGACAGCAAGGAGATGAACACCCCTATAAAATTTGGACGACAGGCCCTTGCGGAAGAGGTCCTTGACAACGCATCCAAGCGCGCCAAGCCGCTTGGCATCGAAATCCTTGATTTCAAATTCAAGCGCATAAATTACGTGGAGCAGGTGCGAAAAGAGGTTTATGCCAGGATGATATCGGAACGCATGCGTATTGCCGAGCAGTACCGCTCTGAAGGCGCGGGAGAGGCCGCCAGGATAGAGGGCGAGATGGAACGCCAGCTGAAGATCATCTCTTCAAGTGCCTATATGCAGGCTCAAGGCATAAAGGGTGCGGCAGATGCCAATGCCACGGCCATATATGCGGAGGCATACGGGAAAGCGCCGGATTTCTACGGATTTTACAGAACCCTCGAAAGCTATCGCAAGGCGCTTGCAAAGGATACCACCATAGTGCTGACAACAGGTTCAGAATTCCTGAAATATATCGAAGCGCCAGAATAGAGCCGGCATTTGTCATTGCCGCGGCGTCCTCTAACACATCCTGGCTTTGCCCTCAAATCCAGGGCAAGCAAAAAAAGCGCGGAACATACCGCGCTTTTCTATTCAAACACCATAAATAAATCCCTTATGCCATGGTCAGGAATCCATCACTTTATAAGTTCCTCAATAATTTTCCTGAGCTCATGAATATCAAAGGGCTTGCTGACGATGGCATTTGCATTCTTCTCCTCCGCAAGCTCTTCTGCGTGGTAGCCATATCCGGTAATGGCCATCACAGGCACTTCGGGATATTCCTCCTTGAGCATTGATATTATTCCTATACCGCTGATATAAGGCATGGCAATATCTGTTATGACCAGATCATAAACCCCTGATTTGATCTTTTTCAAACCATCCAGACCGTCCTTGGCGGTTTCCACCTCATAATCGAGATAGTCGAGATAGTGAGCCAGCATGCCGCGAACTTCAGCATCGTCTTCAATAACCAGTATCTTCTTTTTTCCCTCGGACATAGGCTTGTACCGGAAGAGCTCCCTGGCGAAAATAACCCTGGTTGCTGCCGGAGGCCTTGAAAGCCCCGGAGCCGACGAGACCGCCAACGCTTTCACGACCGTCATGCCGAACCAATCAACCAGCTTCCCACCCAAAAATTAGAACACGGACCAAATACCATGTATCCATAATAGCACTGAACTTTCATATTGCATAGACCGCACGTCCGGCCTCCATCTGGGGAAAAACAGAAACCGATGCCCCGAACAACTTGGCGTACAACCGGAACCTGCGATTAACCGTCAAAATCACCTCTGCCAATCTTCATGGAAGCCACAACCGACATGACAGCTATTTCGTCCAGCGCCGCGCGCAGGGGATCGCCTGCATCAAGAGCATCCCTTGCAGACACCAGATCCTCGGCGCTGCTGTCAAGCGCAGAGGCCACGGTATCCAGAAGGCTCTGCCCGGCGCTACCGTGTTGCTCAAGCAGACATCCGCAATGCTCGAGCAGGGCCAGCGCCTCTTCACCTGTTTCCACGGCCTGCTGCTGCAAAGGTGAAAAAAACGGCCCTGCAAGCCCGATCCCCGGTTGCGGCCCGGTGGCTGCGCCCGCCTTTTCTGTTGAAAAAGCGCCCGATGCCTTTTCAAGAAGGCTGGAAAAGGACCCTGCCTTTCCGGTACTGCCGGCCTTTCCCCGCGCCTGGTTCAGTTTCTCCCCGCTTTGCAGCTTTAAAATGTCATTGTAAATATTAACCTTCATAAACCTTTCCTCCGCGCCTTTGACACGTCAGAAGCCACTTTCCGTGAATGCAGGAAGCCTTTCCTCAGGGTAACGGCAAATATCAACTGTTGCCGCCACCAGTGCCCCGGCATTCAGCCACAGGCAACTGGAGTTCCACTACCTGTTTAAAGACTATACACCCGGTGCGGCATGTCAAACTTTTTATGCCCTTATCATGCAAGTCGGCATTGCCCAAACCAGAGCAAGGATTTATCATGCTCCCATGAACACGGTTAAGGAAAAATCAGTTACACGTACAATTCCTGTAGGCAATGTGCCGGTGGGCGGCGGACATCCCGTGGCTGTCCAGTCCATGACAAATACCGATACCCGCGACGTCAGAACAACAGTGGCCCAGATAAGAAAGCTTGAGGAGGTGGGCTGTGAAATTATCCGGGTAGCAGTTCTGAACATGGACGCAGCCAAAGCCATTGCGGAAATAAATAAAGCAATTTCCATACCACTGATTGCGGACATCCACTTTGACTGGAGACTGGCAGTTGCCGCAATGGAGTCCGGTGCAAATGGCATCCGTATAAACCCGGGCAACATCGGCAGCCTTGAAAAGCTGAAAAAGGTGGTGGACAAGGCAAAAAAACTTGGGGTTCCCATACGCGTGGGGGTCAATTCCGGTTCCCTTGAAAAGGAGATAAGGGAAAAATTCGGGGGCCCTACCCCGGAGGCCCTGGTGGAAAGCGCCATAAGAAACACCAATCTTATCGCTGACATGGGACATGAGGAGCTTAAAATCTCAATAAAATCCTCTGACGCCATGGCCACTGTGGATGCATACAGGCTTATTTCCCGGCGTACGGATTTTCCTCTCCACATTGGCGTTACCGAGGCCGGGGGGCTGATAGCCGGCACTGTGAAAAGCAGTGTCGCACTGGGCGCACTGCTTATGGACGGCATCGGGGACACAATGCGGGTTTCACTCACGCGTGACCCGGCGGAAGAGATAATTGTCGCCTACGAAATCCTCAGGGCTGTAAAATTGCGTCACCGGGGGCCGGAAATTATTTCCTGTCCCACCTGCGGACGCTGTGATATTGACCTGTTCTCCCTTGCCAGGGCCGTTGAGGAACGGGCAAGGAAAATTCCCCAGCCCATAAAACTGGCTGTCATGGGATGCATTGTAAATGGGCCTGGAGAGGCGCGCGAAGCCGATATCGGAGTGGCTGGAGGAAAGGGAAAGGGCATTATCTTCAAGGGGGAAAAGATACTTAAAAAAGTTGATGAAGCCAACCTGCTTGAAGAATTCTGGAAAGAGGTTGAGATAGTGCTGGATGAATATGACAGAAAACACCCTGATATCCAGAGATAATCATCTGCCAAGTTGTTGTGACAGGCCCAGTCAACTGGCCTGAAAACCATCGGAGTTCAAACACCATGCGCTATTCAAGGATGTTCATACCCACTCTAAAGGAGGTGCCCGCCGAGGCAGAGGTAATATCGCACAAACTGATGCTGCGTGCCGGCATGATCAGAAAGCTGGCCTCCGGTCTCTACACATATCTTCCGCTTGGGCTACGCTCAATCAGAAAGGTTGAGCAGATAGTAAGGGAGGAGATGAATGCCGCTGGTGCCCAGGAACTGCTTATGCCCATAGTGCAGCCTGCGGAACTGTGGCGGGAAAGTGGCAGATGGGATCACTATGGCAGGGAACTTCTCAGGTTTCTGGACCGGCACGACCGGGAATGCTGCCTTGGCCCCACCCACGAGGAGGTAATAACCGACATAGTGAGAAAGGAGGTGCGCTCCTACCGCGACCTGCCTCTCAATCTCTACCAGATCCAGACAAAATTCAGGGATGAGATAAGGCCAAGATTCGGACTCATGCGGGGCCGGGAGTTCATAATGAAGGACGCCTACAGCTTTGACGCGGATGAAGAGTCGCTGGACAGGCAGTACAGGGCCATGTACAGGGCTTACTGCAATATTTTTGAAAGATGCGGCCTTGAATACCGCCCCGTTGAGGCTGATACAGGCAGCATAGGCGGCCATGCCTCACACGAATTCATGGTCATTGCAGATACGGGGGAGGACATCATCGCCTGCTGCACGGCCTGTGAGTACGCGGCCAATGTTGAACTTGCTCCGGTGAGGGGCGAATCATTAAGACCTGATGAATCTTCAGAAACACCCGGACCCCTTGAAACCGTAGCCACCCCCGGAATTCACAGTGTGGAGCAGGTGGCCGACTTCATGAAAATCACGCCGGGAGAAATCGTAAAAACCCTCGTATTTATTGCTGATGACCAACCTGTTGTCGCGTTCATCCGGGGAGACAGGGAGCTTAATGAAGTAAAACTCCAGCGCCTCCTGGGGGCGGATCGGATTGAAATGGCCGGCGACAGCGTGGTAAGACGCGTAACCAGCGCACCAGCCGGCTTTGCAGGGCCTGTTGGCATTTCAGCAGGCGTCAGGCAGGTTGCAGATCCGTCGGCGGCATCCCTCAAATGCTTTACTGCCGGCGGCAACCGGAAAGACACGCACCTTAAAAACATTGTCTGGGGCCGGGACGCCGAACTGCCTGAAGTACATGACATAGCGGTTATCACGGAACACGATCCGTGTCCTGCGTGCGGGGGCAAGATCGAGCTCAAACGTGGCATAGAGGTAGGCCATATCTTTAAACTGGGGACCAAATACAGCGAGGCCCTGGGTGCCAGGTTCCTTGACTCAAACGGCAGGGAACAGCCTGTCATAATGGGGTGTTATGGCATCGGCATAGGCAGGACCGTTGCCGCTGCTATCGAGCAGAACCATGACGAAAAGGGCATAATCTTTCCTCCTCCGGTTGCTCCCTTTGATGTAATCATCAGCCTGCTGGACGAACGGGATGAGGAACTCGCAGGCATTGCGGAAAAAATGACAGAGGCCCTTGAGGCAGCAGGACTTGAGGTGCTGCTTGACGACCGGAAGGAGAGACCCGGTGTCAAGTTCAAGGACTCTGAATTAATAGGTATTCCCGCAAGGATAACAGTGGGGAAAAAATTCAAGAAGACCAATGAAGTTGAAGTAACGCCACGGCGAAGCGGAAAAACAGAGAACATGAGCGTTGAGGATGCCATTGCGAAAGTGCTCGACATCACCGGTTCCGCACCCCAAAAATCACAGGCAGAATAATCCATGGTCCGCATCAATGAAATACTCGATCAGGTAAACTCATATATGCCTGATGCCGATACCGGCCTTATCCAGAAGGCCTATATCTACTCGGCCAAGGTGCATGCGGGCCAGACCCGTCTATCCGGGGAACCATACCTGTCACATCCTCTGGCCACGGCCTTCATACTGGCACAGCTCAAGCTCGATGTCGCCAGTATTGCCGCAGGGCTCCTGCACGACACCATTGAAGATACCCTGACCACATACGAAGAACTCCAGGAGATGTTTGGAAGCGATGTCGCTGAAATTGTGGATGGTGTCACCAAGATAAGCCAGATCGAATTTCAGAGCAAAATACACAAGCAGGCTGAAAATATCCGCAAGATGATACTTGCCATGTCCAAGGATATCAGGGTGCTGCTGGTAAAGCTTGCGGACCGCCTGCACAACATGCGCACCCTTAACTTCCAGAGAGAAGAAAAACAGGTAAAGATCGCACGTGAAACCCTGGACATTTACGCTCCCCTTGCCAGCAGGCTCGGCATAGACTGGATAAAACGGGAACTGGAGGACCTCTCATTTTCATACATCCATCCTGCCGAGTATGAGGCCCTGTCAAAAGAGGTGGAGGCACGCCTTGGGCAGCGCAAGGCCTATGTTGAGGAGGTCAAGGAGATCATCTCAAGGAAGATGGCTGAATATGGGCTTTCATGCCATGTGCTTGGCCGTCCGAAGCATCTTTTCAGCATCTTCCGCAAGATGCGCAGACGCAATGTCACCCTTGACGAGATATACGATCTTATCGCATTCCGCATCATCCTCAACACCCCGAAAGAGTGCTACGAGGCCCTGGGCATAGTCCACTCGGTATGGAAACCAGTTCCCGGCAGGTTCAAGGACTACATAAGCCTGCCCAAGGCAAATATGTATCAGTCTCTGCACACCACCGTCATCGGTCCATACGGCGAACGAATGGAGATCCAGATACGCACCGAGGAGATGGACCGCATAGCCAGCGAAGGCATAGCAGCCCACTGGTTGTATAAGGAAGGCAAGGTTGTGCAGAAGGAGCAGGCAAAGCAGTTTGACTGGCTAACCCAGCTGATGGAGTGGCAGAAGGAGCTGGAAGACCCGCGGGAATTTCTCGAATCTGTCCGCATGGACCTGTTCCCCAACGAAGTCTATGTGCTGACTCCTGATGGTGAGATAAAGGAGTTCCCAAGCGGCGCCACCCCTGTGGACTTTGCCTATGCCATACATACCGAGGTTGGCCACCACTGCGCCGGGGCCAAGGTCAATGGCCGTATGGTGCCACTCAAGTACCAGCTGCAAAACGGTGATGTTGTAGAAATTATCACGTCCAAGCACCATGTTCCCAGCCGCGACTGGCTGAAAATCGCCAAGACAAGCAGGGCCAGGGCCCGTATCAGGCAGTGGATAAAGACCGAGGAGCGCGAAAAGAGCCTTGCCCTGGGCAGGGAACTCTGCGCCAAGGAGTTCAGAAAGAGGAGAATCGACTTTAACGAATTTCTCAAATCCGAGGCTGCCGCGGAAATTGCCTCTGCCTTTTCCTTCCAGAATATCGAAGACCTGATGATAGCAGTGGGTTATGGCAAGATATCTCCCACCCAGATTGCAGGCAAACTTGAGCGTTCCGATGAACAGGCCAAGGAACCGGAGCCAGCCGGGATAACCCAGGAAGAAAGCCGGCAGCACGGGGCAGGCAGCCAGGGCGTGCTCATTCATGGCCATGACGATATAATGATCCATCTGGGCAAGTGCTGCACTCCTGTTCCCGGGGACGAAGTAATAGGCTATATAACCCGGGGCCGGGGCGTTACTGTCCACAGGGCAAACTGCCCGAATGTTGCAAACCTTGATCCCGAACGGCAGATCGAGGTGAAGTGGGATATCAAACAGGAAGGCGGATATCCGGTGCGGCTCGCAGTTACCACTGCCGACCAGAAGGGCATGCTCGCCGCGGTCAGCAATGCAATAAGCGCCGCCGAGGCCAATATCATTGAGGCCAAGGTTACCACTTCACCTGACCAGCGCGCGAACTTTACCTTTACGGTTGAGGTGTCTGACTCCAGCCACCTAAGGAAGGTCATGTCAGGTATAAGAAAGGTTGACGGGGTTTTAAGGGTGGAGCGGACAAACTCAGGCTGAACGCCGGCGTTCCCTTGGCAGTTATGTCCGGCGCATCCAGGCC
>JALVQQ010000249.1:0-2753 GCA_027025395.1 Deltaproteobacteria bacterium
CGCAAAAACAGACAGCGGACGGATGATTATCCATTGACATATTACGATATAAAAGTTAAGAATAGTCCAACTTAGCATATATTCCCGAAAACTTATTGAAAGGCCGGGTTATTCCGCGGCAACTAATGATACAAAATATTATTTACCGTAAAAAAACGGCTGCTGCCTGACTTGCTGCAAACCGTTCTTGACAATAAACAAAAAACTTTTTTACCAATTCTACCACGAAAGGAGCAAGAGATGAGAATCATTGGAACAGTGCTGGTGCTGTCTGCCCTTGTTCTGGCAGGCTGTGCCGGTCCGGGAATGCAGGCCAACGAGGAAATGACCAAAACAAGAAAAGTGCTCAACGAGGCTAGGGCCAACAAGCTGCACAAGGAATGCCCGGAAGAGTACAAGGCCGCCATGAAGGCGCACAAGGAGGCAGTTGCACTCTACAGGAAATGCAAATGCCAGAAGGCGCTGGACAAGGCCAGGGAAGCTCTTGAAAAGGCAAATGCCCTATGTCCTGCCGCTGAAGAGGCTGCCGCTCCGACTCCTCTTGACAGCGATGGTGACGGCATCCTGGACAATGCTGACCAGTGCCCCGACACACCCCAGGGCGCGGACGTAAACAGCGTGGGTTGCTGGATAGTAAAGGGACTCCGCTTTGCCTTCGACAGCGCCGTGATCCCGCCGTGCTACTATCCGCTGCTGGACAGGGTTGCGGAGATTCTCAAGAACAATCCTTCCCTGAAGATCGAAATCCAGGGGCATACAGACAATGTCGGATCTCATGACTACAATATCATGCTGTCAAAGAGGCGTGCACAGGCGGTTACCGATTACCTTGCCAGGCATGGCATAAGCCCTGACCGCATGACTGTCCAGGGCTTTGGCGAGACAAGGCCCGTTGCCTCCAACGATACGGAAGACGGAAGATCAAAAAACAGGAGGGTGCAGATCAGGCCGATCCGCTAACTTTCTGGTTGCCAACGTCGGTTACAACTGTCAGGGGGTGGAGATTCATGTCTCCATCCCCTTTTTTATTGTTATTCATGGCCCTTCCGTTACAGGCCGGGGCGCAGTGGCAAAAACCTCCATTTTTATTTATATCTTTTTAATCCCGATAGTTACTGCTTGAAAACAGTTTGCTTTTGGAGTAAATGAATACTGATTCAGTAACCTGAAGTGCGCGTTTGTCAAAAAAGCGGCGTCACCTCAAGGGATATAGCCAATCTGGAGCATGCCCGCCTCCCCGGGCCTGGGCCCAGCCGCCAGGAACCGGGGATAGGGTTATGTTTTGTCAATCCGGGGTGTTAACCCAGGGGTAGGAATCATGCGGGAACAGAGCATCGATCTGAAAAAACTTAGAACCAGACTCAAAAGGCAGCTTCAGGAAACCATACCTGACGCCAGAATTGATTACTGCCTTACATGCGGTCTCTGCGCAAGTGGCTGCCCGGCATCCGGAATAGAAGGCATGGACCCGAGAAAGTTTCTCAGGCTGCTCATCCTGGGCCAGGATGAGGCCCTTCTTGAAACCGACTGGATCTATTCATGCACAATGTGCCAGCGCTGTGAATATGCCTGTCCCATGAAGATAAATGTGGGACGCTTTGTTTACGAATTGCGCGGCATGCGGCCCAGAGACCGGCGTCCTCAAAACCTTCAGCGCTCATGCGACCTGCAGAAGGAATCAAACAGCACCGGCATTCCCAACGATGATTTTGTATGGGTTGTTGACGATGTCCTGGCGGAAGTCAGGGAGAACGAACCCGAATGGGCGGACCTGCAGGCGCCAATAGACAAGAAGGGGGCCGAATTCTATCTCAACCAGAACGCCAAGGAACCCACAGTTGAGCCAGAGGAAATGGTGCCGCTCTGGAAGATACTTCATGCCGCCGGGATAGACTGGACATACTCCTCCAGATGGTGGGATGGCGCAAACTATTGCCTGTTTTCAGGAGACCCTGAAGACTGGGAAAAGACGGTAAGGAACCAGGCAGAAACCGTCGACGCCCTGGGGGTGCGTTATTACATCAACACCGAGTGAGGCCACATGTTTTATGCGACCCTGGAAGGGTTGCGGAGATTCAGGATCCCTCACAACTTTGAATTTGTCAGCATCATCACCCTCTACGCAAAGTGGATAAGGGAGGGGCGCCTGAAGGTCGATTCATCCTGGAACACGAAAGGGCTGAAGTTTACGGTCCAGGACCCATGCAAGCTTGTCCGCCAGGGGATTGGTGACGAGGTTGCAGACGACCTGCGTTTTGTAATAAAGCAGGTGGCTGGAGAAGACAACTTCATTGAAGTCTGGCCCAACAGGTCAAACAACTACTGCTGCGGCGGCGGCGGCGGAGCTCTCCAGGCAGGCTTTGTTGAAAACCGCAGGGCCTACGGAAAGACAAAATTTGATCAGCTTGCAGCCACCGGGGCAGATGTGGTGATTACGCCGTGCCACAACTGTCATACACAGGTCTTGGATATATGTAACCACTTTGGCGGCAAGTGGAAAACTACTCATCTATGGAACTGGCTTGAAAAGGCGCTTGTCCTTGACTGACGCGGGCCAGCGGGCGCTGCGGCAGCATGGCCAGGAACCAGCGGCCAGGTGAATATTTGAGCAAGTCATCTATTTGAAGAGTTCGGGGACTGTTCCATGAATGACAAGAATAATCAACAGGGAACCGCAGGGGCCTTGTCAGACATGTCCGGCTCTGTCCTGGTGGTTGGGGGCGGAATTGCCGGGGTGCAGGCTGCCCTTGACC
>JALVQQ010000249.1:2763-9826 GCA_027025395.1 Deltaproteobacteria bacterium
TCTTAACATAAACCTGCTTACCCTGTCCGAACTGGTATCCCTTGAAGGTGAACCCGGCTCCTTCAGGGCGGTTGTCAAACAGAATCCCCGTTATGTCGATCCTGACAAGTGCATAGCATGCGGCACATGTGCTGAAAAATGCCCCAAAAAGGTTGTCAATGAATTTGACATGGGGCTTGGCAAGCGCAAGGCCATATATCTGAAATATCCCCAGGCAGTGCCGCTGAGGTACGCAATTGATCCTGACCACTGTATCTGGCTCAACAAGCCCGGCAGATGCGGCATGTGTGCAAAGGTCTGTCCTTCAAAGGCCATAAATTTTGATGACACGGCCAAGGAGCATGTCCTTGAGGTAGGGTCTGTAATCATGGCCCCGGGCTTCAGGCCCTTTGATCCTTCAGGCCTTGATTTTACGGGATACGGACGCCTCCCCAACGTAGTCACCTCAATGGAGTTCGAAAGGCTCCTGAGCCCCTCGGGGCCATGCATGGGGCACATGGAACGTCCCTCAGACCGCAGGGAACCCAAAAGAATAGCCTGGCTTCAGTGTGTCGGCTCCAGGGACATTAACAGGGCGTGTCACGAATACTGCTCATCTGTCTGCTGCATGTACGCCATCAAGCAGGCAGTAATCGCAAAGGAGCACTCCGAAAGTGGTGATCTTGCCGCAAGCATCTTCTACATGGACCTGCGCACCCACGGCAAGGAGTTTGAGGAGTATTACAACAGGGCGCGGGAAGAGGGGGTCAGATTTCACCGCGCAAGGGTACACTCTGTGCTGCCCGCGAACAAAAAGGGCAATCTCCGCATCCGTTACGCGGATGAAAAGGGAGAGGTAAGGCACGAGGAATTTGATCTGGTTGTGCTCTCCGTGGGGCTTGAGATGCCGACAGAGGCCATTGAGCTTGCCCGCAAGACCGGCGCGGCCCTTGATCCGGACAGATTCATAATCACTGATCCCTTCCGCCCGGCAAGCACCACCAGGGACGGAGTATTTGTTTGTGGGGCCGCGGCAGAGCCAAAGGATATTCCGCAGTCAGTCATGGAGGCAAGTGCGGCGGCGCTTGAGGCAGGCAGAATCCTTGCCCCGGCACGATGGCGCGACACCAGGGCCAGAGAATATCCACCGGAAAAAAATATTTATGCGGAACCTCCCAGAATCGGCGTATTCGTCTGTTCCTGCGGGATAAACATTGCAAGCGTTGTGGATGTCGAGGCTGTAACAGAATACGCCAGGACACTTCCTGGAGTCGTCCTCGCACAGAACAACCTGTTTACCTGCTCACAGGACACAATAGACCAGATGGAAGAGACCATCAGGCGGGAAGGACTGAACAGGGTGGTGGTAGCCTCCTGTACTCCCCGTACCCATGAGCCGCTGTTCCAAGAGACCCTCAGAAACGCTGGCCTGAACAAATATCTATTTGAGATGGCCAACATCCGTGACCAGGATTCGTGGGTGCACCAGGATCAGCCTGAATCCGCCACCGAAAAGGCAAAGGACCTAGTAAGGGCCGCGGTGGCCAAGGTCAGCGGCGACGCACCCCTGCCATACAACAGCGTAAAGGTCACAAAGGCGGCCCTGGTTATAGGCGCGGGCGTTGCAGGCATGACAGCGGCCGTGGCCCTGGCCGACCAGGGCTTCCCGGTTACGCTGGTCGAGCGCAAGGATGATGTTGGCGGGCATGCGAAAAAATTCTACCGCACCTGGCAGGGAAACACCGTACAGGAATATCTGGCGGACCTGAGTGATACAGTAAGGAACCACAAAAACATAAAGCTCAAATGCGGCACAAGCGTTGATACAGTCTCCGGCTCCGTGGGCAATTTCACCACCCGCCTAACAGACGGAACCGAACTCAAACACGGGGTTGCCATAATTTCCATCGGGGCAGGCTCCTTCAAACCCGAACCCGGAAGCCGCTGGAACTATCTCTACGGACAGAATCCCAATGTCCATACCCTCCTGGAACTCGACCAGAAATTTATTGCAGGCGACGGGTCTCTAAACAGCATCAGCCAGGCGGTGTTCATTCACTGTGTTGGCTCCAGGGTGCCGGAACGCCCTTACTGCAGCAGGGTATGCTGCACCCACGCAATTGACCAGGCACTGAAGCTCAAGGAACTCAACCCCGGCATGGATATATTCATGCTCTACAGGGATATAAGGACCTACGGCCAGAGGGAGCGCCTTTACAGGGAGGCAAGAGAAAAGGGTATTGTTTTCATACGCTATGACCTTGACAACCTGCCGGCGGTCTCTGAAGAAGATGGCGGCATCAGGGTTGAGATTACTGACCCCATTATAGATACAGGAGTGGTCCTGCATCCGGACATTCTGGTGCTTGCCACTGCCGTAAGGCCCAAGGCGGACGCACATGACCTTGCAAAATTCTTCAAGTGTTCCATAAGGGCTGACGGGTTCCTCATGGAGGCCCACATGAAGCTCAGGCCCGTTGATTTTGCAACTGACGGCATATTCCTGGCTGGACTATGCCACTATCCCAAGCCCATTGATGAAACCATTGCCCAGGCCCAGGCCGCGGCTTCAAGGGCTTCCATTGTCCTGTCGCGGGATGAGGTGCCGGCCGAAAGCATTACTGCCCAGGTGGATCCCCGCAAGTGCACGGGCTGCGCTGTATGTTCAGAAGTATGTGCCTACAATGCAATAACCATTGATCCTTCCACGGACAAGGCAGTTGTAGATGAGGCCATGTGCAAGGGATGCGGTGCATGTGTGGCCGGATGCAGGTCTGACGCCGTAACCCTGAAGAACATGGGCAATGAACAGATAATGGCGCAACTTGAAACCATTATGGACAACTGGTAGGCCATTGCGCCATGAAGTTGTTGAGGCAAGCAAAACAAAAAATCAGGTGACTTAAATGGGAACAACATCTGAAAACAAATGGGAGCCCAAGATAGTAGCCTTTCTGTGCAACTGGTGCAGTTACGCAGGTGCTGATCTTGCCGGAGTAAGCAGGTTTCAGTACCCGCCCAACATTCGCATAATCCGGCTTCCATGTTCAGGACGGGTAAGTGCCAACATGATCCTTGATGCCCTGCGTTCAGGCGCGGATGGTGTGCTGGTGTCCGGCTGCCATCCAGGTGACTGTCATTATATAAGCGGCAATCTCTTTGCCAGGAGACGTTTTGCCCTCCTGAACAATCTGCTCGAATTTGTGGGCATTGAGCCTGGAAGGGTCAACTTTTCATGGGTCTCTGCCTCAGAGGGGGAACAGTTTGCTGAAGTGGTCAGGGAAGTCACCGAGACTGTGAAAAAACTGGGGCCATCAACCCGCCTTGTCAAGAACATAGGATAAAGCAGGCCATGTCAACAGCTAACCAGAAAATTACCGAAGAGATACGGGCACAGGCCGAAAGGCTTCTGTCATCAGGCGAGGTTGAGGCGTTCCTCGGCTATGAAAAGGGAAGCCTGCCCATGAGCGTAAGGCCGTTTACGGCACGCAAGCCTGAAGATGCTGGCAGGCTTGTTTGGAACAGCTTCTGCGTGCTCAATCTGGCCAATTACCTTCCGGCCCTGCTGAAATCACTTGAGCCGCCAAGAAGGCCTGGAGATCCGCCGCCAGAGGGGCCGCTTCCACGAGTCGCCGTTGTGGCCACCGGATGCTGGTCACGAAATATTGTGGTCCAGATCAGGGAAAATCAGGTGGACCGCGACAGGGTAACCATTGTAGGAGTGCCGAGCCGGGGCATGGTGAGCGCCATGAAGGTTCGGGCCGCGGTCAACGGCAGGGAGATTACCGCTGTAACCGAAGAGGACCATCTGCTGCTGGTGGAAGGTAATGGATTCAGGCAGGAGATAAACCGCTGGGATGTTGTTCGGGACAACTGCAAAACCTGCCGCCATCCGGACCCTGTCATCCACGACATTCTCATAGGGAAGAAGGCAGGGCAGCGTCAGGTGCAGGAACCATTCGCACAGGTCAAGGATATAGAGAGCAAGGACTCGGCCCGGCGATGGCAGTGGTTTGCCGAGGCGTTTGAAAGCTGCATACGCTGCTATGCCTGCCGCAACGCATGCCCGCTCTGTTACTGCCCCACCTGCTTTGTGGATGATTCAAGGCCGCAATGGGTGGGCAAGAGTACTGACCGTACAGACACCCTGCTTTTCCACCTGCTGAGGGCCTATCACTGCGCGGGCAGGTGCACGGACTGCGGCTCATGTGAAAGCGCATGCCCGGTCGGGATTCCCATGAGGCTGCTTACCAAAAAACTCAACATGGATGTACTGGAGATGTACGGAAGTGAAGCGGGCATGTCACTTGATGAGCCGCTGCCCCTTACCACTTACGATCCTTCTGATCCTCAGGGATTTGTCCTCACGGAGCGGGAAGAAAAGGGAGGAACCCGGTGATGAAGGTTTTGAAATTTGACCGGAAAGGCATGGGTAAATGGCTGGCCAGGCTGGGAGAAAAGGGCAATGTTTATGTGCCTGCCTCCAGCAAGGAGGGGAAAACCGCCATTGGATGGCGGAAACTTGAATCAGCCGAGATGCCGCCTGTCAGCCCCGGGGTCCCTGCAAGGCCGGTAAAAAATTTCCTGCTCCCGCAGCCGGAAGTGCTCTTCAGGTTTTCAACCCGGCCTGGCAAGGAGGATTCCTTCATCCCCAGGGAACCTGAACCCGGCCAGGTGGACAACATCATTTTCGGGGTAAGGCCGTGCGATGCCAGAAGCATTATGCTCAACGCCATGCCGTATGAAAATGATCCGTATTACCAGGCGCGCATGGAGCATAATATCATAATCGGCCTTACCTGCGGCGAGCCATGCTCCACCTGTTTCTGTTCATGGACAGGAGGCTCTCCCATGGGAACCGATGGCTGTGACCTGTCTGTTACAGAGCTTGAGGGAGCATTCATGGCCCGGGCCATAACACGGCGTGGCGAAAAACTGCTTGAAGAAGCGGCGGGCATTGCCGTTGAGGCTGACCATGATGCCGTGGAAGGACTTGAGAAGATGTCAGCCACTGCCGTGGCCGGCGCCGGAAGCGGCACTGCCCCTGAAAGAGCTCTCCGGGAACGGGACCTGATGGAGCTTTACAATGCCCCGTTCTGGCAGGACCTGGCAGAAAGATGCATTAACTGCGGGGCATGTACGTTTCTATGCCCTACCTGCTACTGTTTTGATATCCAGGATGAGACGCTGCACGGCAAGGGCAGACGCATACGATATCAGGATTCCTGCATGTTTCCTCTTTTCACCCTTCATGCATCCGGTCACAATCCCAGGGGACAGAAGGTTCAGAGAGTCAGAAACCGTTTCATGCACAAACTTAAATATTTTCCCGACCGGTTCGGCCCTCTTTCTTGCGTAGGGTGCGGCAGGTGCGTGCGTGACTGCCCTGTAAACATTGACATAAGGGAAGTCATGGGCAAACTGCTTGCACTTTAGCAGTGCCTTTGGTCCACGCGGGAAGAAATACAGGCCATGCAGGCCCAATGAAGAGTGGCTTCAGCCAACAGGTTGGATAACAGACCATGAGCTATATTTCCAAAACAAAGAATCCGTACAGGCCGTATCCGGCTCGTCTTGACCAGATTAAAGTAGAAACGGAAGACGGTAACCTGAAGACCTTCCGCATTGTCCTGGAGGACGAAAGGGAACGGGAGGCGTGGAACCATAATGCGGGTCAGTTTGCAATGCTCTCGCTTGCAGGCAAGGGGGAAATACCAATAGGCATCGCCTCGTCGCCCACGGAAAAAGGCCATCTCCTCTTCACGGTCAACAGGGCCGGCGTTGTTACCACCGCGCTGCACAACATGCGTGAAGGGGACCGAATAGGGGTAAGAGGCCCCCTAGGGAATGGATTCCCGGTGGATACAGATCTCAAGGGCAAGAATATTGTCATTATCGCCGGAGGTTTTGCCTTTACCACCCTAAGGGCCACCTTGATCTACATGCTGGAGAACAGGGACAATTACGGAAAAATAACTGTCATTTACGGAGCAAGGACACCTGGCATGCTGCTTTACCGTGATGAACTCCGGGCATGGCAGGCCAGGGATGATGTGGAAATGCACGTCACCATTGACCGGGAAGCCCCGGGCTGGGACGGACTGGTAGGATTTGTGCCTACAATTGCAGGGGAAGTGGCGCCCTCCCCCGAGAACGCCGCGGCGCTAATCTGTGGCCCGCCCATAATGATAAAATTTACCATGCCACCGCTCGAGAAGGTTGGCTGGACAGATGAGCAGGTCTATCTTTCTCTTGAAAACCGCATGAAGTGCGGTATAGGTATATGCGGCCACTGCAGTGTGGGGCCGGTATATGTATGTAACGACGGCCCGGTATTTACCAGGTCTCAGGTTCGGAAACTTCCCGTGGAATATTAATCCTGATCCGTTTTTCGGGTTAAAATAACGAAAAACCAGCCTAAAAACAGTTTTTATCATGAATCCGCCAGCTCCGGAACATAAAACAAGCAAACTGACGCCGCCGTCTCTTACCATCGGAGATGTAACGTCTAGACTCCCTATTATTCAAGGTGGCATGGGGGTTGGTGTGTCCATGTCCGGGCTTGCCACGGCCGTTGCAAGGGCCGGAGGAATAGGAGTGCTTGCCGCAGTATTGATAGGAATCAATGAGAAGGACTTCATGTCCAACCCCCAGGAGGCCACATACCGTGCGCTGGCAAGGCAGATAAGAGAAATCAAGGAGGCGGTTCCTGAGGGAATCGTAGGCGTGAATATCATGGTGGCGCTGCAGGACTACGAAACCATGGTAAAAGTGGCGGCCGAGGCCGGGGCGGATCTCATTATAAGCGGTGCTGGCCTGCCTCTCAAACTGCCGGGCATGATTCCGGAAGGATGCAACACAAAACTTGTACCGATAGTCTCCTCCGGCCGCGCAGCCAAGATCCTCTGCAACAGGTGGCAGGCTCATTTCCACAGGCTTCCGGACGCAATTGTGGTAGAAGGCCCCAAGGCGGGCGGTCATCTTGGCTTCCATGCCGAAGACCTGGAAAAACCCGAAATGCAGATCGAAAACCTCGTGCCCGAAGTCATAGAGGCAGTCAAGCCCTACAGGGAAGAGTATCATG
>JALVQQ010000250.1 GCA_027025395.1 Deltaproteobacteria bacterium
GCTTTCCGGAACAGGCGGCATCAAGCGCAGCCGAACACCTGTCCACCTCCTGCATCATGGCTGTTGAAAGCACCTGGTGATGCGGGCCAAGCAGCCCTTGGACCAGTTTGATATATGTTTTATAACCAGCGATTATTGCGGCTTTTTTAATGGCGTCAACCGCTCTTGGAGCAATGAGGTCAACAGCACCTGGCCCTATTCCCACCACGGAGAGGCATCCAGGGCCACCGCCACTGTTACATCCTTCCATTTCATCTTCCTGATCAGTAGCCTTCCGCCGCCAGCTGCAAGCACAGCCGCAGGCTCTGCCACGCCCCTGGCGCCTGTGGCCCGAATTACCGCGGCGGATTCCGGGACATCAGCCACGCTGTTCAGTTCATCCTTGCTGAAAAACCTGATTTTCCTGGCGCACTCCCTGCCAAACTCCAGCAGCCCCTGTTCATTCTTTTTAAGATCGATGGAGGCAAGAACCTTTATGGAGCTGAGGGAAAGGCCGTGTTTTTCAAAGGCTTCCCTTACTGCTCCTGCTATACTGGCGCATGCGGTTCCCCGGTTGCACCCGATACCCACGGCAAGCACCCTGGGATACAGAAGACATGCCCCCTGGAAGCCAGCAGCCGGTTGCGCCCTGAAAGTAATGAGCATGTCTGCATTATCAGCGCCGGGAAGCTCCTTGATATCATCCGGAAGGGAGGGAAGCCCGACCTCGCTGAAAATGGTCACCATGCCTCTTTCAACCAGCCTTGCCATGACAGATGTCAATCTTGACGAATCAGCAACCGAAAGCCCCAGCTCTCTTGCCCACAGATCAAGGGGCGTGCGGCCCAACACGTCGGAAGCAGTTGTAATTACAGCCTCCCCGCCAAGAATTTCAGCCACGTCTGAAGCAAGACGGTTTGCCCCGCCGACATGACCGGAAAGCAGGGATATGGCGAACTTTCCCCTCTCGTCACATACGACAACAGCAGGATCAGAATACTTGTCTTTAAGAAGCGGCGCTATGGCCCTTACGACTATGCCCGTGGCCATTACAAACACAAGGCCCTGATTCCTGCCCCACAGGCGCTGCACACACTCCCCGATACCGCTGCGGCAGCGGTGGAGGGTGGCGCCGGGAAGCGCTTCGGCAATTCTCTTCCCAAGGCGCGTGGCGCCTGTGGTAAGCGTCAGTATGGCAATTTTGCAAGTCGGTTGGGTATTGACGGACATGGATCGGCCTTGCTGCTCAGTCATTGCTCCTGCGGCAGCCATGACTGAAGCCCCTGTGATACAGCCTTGATTCAGGCCCCGGCTCTTTTGAAATTGCCCGGCCCACCAGAATCATGGCGGTTTTTTTAATGCCTGCCTCCATCACCCCTGGAGCAATATCGGCGAGACGGCCCCTTACAACCAGTTCATCAGGCCATGTAGCCCTTGCCACGACCGCCACCGGGGTATCTTCAGGATAACCGCCGGACAGAAGCGCCTCGACCACCTGTTCAATATTTCCGGCGCTAAGAAAAATACACATGCTCGCCCGTGCGGCGGCAAGCCTTTCAAGGGATTCCCTGGGCGGCACAGGGGTACGTCCGGCCTGGCGGGTGAATATCACGGTCTGGGTAACCTCGGGAACTGTGAGTTCAACCTTGAGGCTTGCCGCAGCGGCAAAGGCGGAACTTACTCCCGGAACTACTCCATAAGGAATATCAAGTGCGTCAAGACGCCTCATCTGCTCGCCAATGGCCCCGTAAATGCATGGATCACCGGTGTGAAGACGCACGACCCCGAGCCCGGCTTCCCAGGCCTCCCTTATTATGCCGATTATTTCGTCCAGGTGCATGCCGGCGCTGTCATGAACCCGTGCTTTCAATCCCTGTACCAGGACGGGATTTACGAGGCTGCCTGCATAAATTACAACGTCTGCGTCCGCAAGGAGTCTTTTGCCCTTTACAGTTATCAGATCCGGATCTCCCGGCCCGGCTCCCACGAACCAGACCGGGTTCTCACCGGCTTGCCCGGCCCTAACCATCCTGCCCTCCCATAATGTCCATGCCGCAGGCCCTGCCCCCCTTTCTGACAATCATGGTTGAAAAATAGTGGAGCTTGCGGCCTACTGCCTTTCGTACGTCAGTGTATATGTTCTGGCCCGGCAGGCCGCACCGTTCTATCAGAACAGCCGAATCCACAAGACCTGACTCTTCAAGGACCTCAACAAGGGCATCCAGCCTGCTGTTTACCTTCATGAGCACGGTGGTATGGGAAGTTTCAAGCACGCTCGCGAGATTTTCCACACCAAAGGCCGCAGGAACAACTGTAATAAGCTCGTCACCAAGGCCCAGGGGAATATGCATTGCGGCGGAACAGGCTGACATGGCGGATATTCCGGGGACAACCCTCACATCCAGCCCCTGACGCATCCTGCTCAGCGTATAAAGCAGATAAAAGGCCGTGGAGTAGATTGCAGGATCACCTATGGTAGGGAAGGCTACATCAAGCCCCTGGTCAAGGAATTTCAGCACGGTTTCCGCCGCATTGGCCCATCCCCGGAGCACCTCTTCATCCTGCTCCATATCCCGGTCAGGAAAGACCTTTCTCATTGGAAAGTGGAGCTCCACAACCTCCTTTCCCGTCATGTCCACCTGTGCCCTTGCAGCGGCAAGCGCACTGCTTGCGCCACTGCTTGATCCCTTGGGCGCAGCTATAACCGGCGCATCTTCAAGCACCTTTACCGCCCTGAAGGTCATGAGGTCCGGATCACCAGGTCCGACTCCCACAAGGTAGAGCCTGCCTGCCGGCTTGTTCATTTTTGACATTTTATCCCAACCGTAATTGTGATTGTATTAAACCGGCGCTCATGGCTGCCGGATTCATTTCTGGTAACCTGCACCCTTGATACGGATACCTCAAAGCCTTGTCTGAGCAGCAAATCAGGGGCAAGCCGCTCCGTCTCCTCAGTAACGGCATTTATCACCACCCTGCCCCCGGGAGCTGTACGGCGAGCTGTCTCATCCACAATATCACCCAGCATTCCACTGCTGCCGCCTATGAAAACCGCGTCAGGCGCAGGAAGCCCGCGAAGCGCGCCAGGCGCCACGCCTTTTATCAGGCTTATATTATAACATCCGAATCTTTTGATATTTCTCAATATATTTTCTTGCTCCTGCCGTCTCTTTTCCACACTGAATATCTGCAATCCCGGGTTCATCCTGGCTGCCTCAATGGAGACAGAGCCGCTTCCTGCTCCCACGTCCCAGAATACCCCCCTGCGAGGGAGCCTTAATGCGTGAAGAGTTACAGCCCGCACC
>JALVQQ010000251.1 GCA_027025395.1 Deltaproteobacteria bacterium
GATTATATCTTCAGCAGCACGGAACTCCCTGATGTCCCTGCCCATGATAATGATTGAGCAGTAATCCACAAGGCTGCGGTAACTGTGCCACATCTCGATTTCAAGGAATGCATCGCTGCCCATTATGAAAAAGAAGGCGCGTTCCCTGCCGTGCAGGCTATGCAGCTCCTTCATGGTGTCAACCGAAAAGGAAGGGCCGGGACGCGCGGCTTCTATGTCAAGGACAGTAAAATTGCCGTTGTCACCGGCGGCAAGCCGGGTCATTTCAAACCGGTGGTGAAACGGCGTTACCGTTTCCTTTCCCTTGTGTGGCGGGCGGGCCGCAGGCACAAACCAGATTTCCTCCAGGCCGGCCGCCTCCCTGGTCTCCTCGGCGGTCCGGAGATGGCCAAGGTGGACAGGGTCAAGGGTTCCGCCAAATATGCCCGTGGGTATCCGGTGCGCCAGGGGCCCGTCCTGCTGTCTGCAAGGCATTGTGCCGGCCTGTCAGGTCTGCCGCCAGATCCTACTCACGTATCTGGCCGCTGCCATAACCGATGAATTTGGTGGTGGTAAGCTCCTGGAGGCCCATTGGCCCGTATGCGTGAAGCTTGGAGGTGCTTATGCCGATTTCCGCACCAAGTCCAAGCTGTCCGCCGTCGTTGAACCTGGTGGAGGCGTTTGTAAGCACCAGGGATGCATCCACCTCCGACATGAATTTCCTGCTTCTTGCATAGTCCCGCGTTACAATGGCCTCTGTATGGTTGGAGCCATATCGCGCAATGTAGTCCATGGCCTCCTGCATTGAATCAACCACCTTCACGCACAAGATGAGTGCCAGGAACTCCTCGCCCCAGTCTTCATCTTTTGCCGGCACCGCATCAGGGACAATGGCGCAGGTCCTGGGGCATCCGCGCATCTCCACCCCGGCCTTGTTGAACTCCGCGGCCATTGCAGGCAGGAATTCATCAGCCACTTCGCTGTGGACAAGCATTCCCTCCATGGCATTGCACACGCCCGGGCGCTGCACCTTTGAGTTGAAGCAGATGTTTTTGGCCATATCAAGGTCGGCAAAGCGGTCAACATAGACATGGCAGACCCCCTTGTAGTGCTTGAGCACGGGTATTGAGGAATTTTCCACTACAAACCTTATCAGCCCCTCGCCTCCCCGCGGAATTATGAGGTCTATCTCCTCTTCACGTTTCAGGAGCTCGGTCACCGCTGACCTGTCGGTGGTGGGAATGACCTGTACCGCATCGCCGGTGATGGACAGTTCCGAAAGTGCGTCCTGTATCACTGCCGCAAGGGCAAGGTTGGAGTTTATGGCATCCGAGCCGCCCTTGAGGATGATTGCATTTCCCGCCTTGAGGCAGAGTCCCGCCGCGTCAATGGTCACATTGGGGCGCGATTCGTAAATCATGCCTATAACGCCCAGTGGAATACGAACCCTGCCCACCTGGAGGCCGTTGGGGCGTATCCACATGCCCGGGACCTCTCCCACCGGATCAGGAAGAGCGGCGACTTCCCGGAGCCCCCTGGCCATTGAGTCTATCACCTTGTCCGACAGGGCAAGCCTGTCTATAAAGGCGTCGGACAGGCCCTTCTGCCTTGCGTTTTCCAGGTCCTTTTCATTTTCCTTCTGCAGTTGCGCCTTCCTGCTGACTATCATGTCAGCCGTGTTGAGAAGCAGCCGGTTTTTGGTCTGTGTCGGGAGGTTGGCAACCTCTCTGGATGACTTCCTGGCCCGCACGGCCATGTCTGCTATCAGAGTTTTTACATCCATTTGATAATTAACTCCTTGAGTAATAGAAATATGTTAAACTGAAAAAAATATCTCCTAAGTTGAGCGTTTCAAAATGTGGAAAATAATTATTTCAGTGAAATGAAGAGGAATTATATTAGCTTTCCAATTTTGAAACCCTTCGGGATTGCCAGCTTCACCGCATCTCCTTTGTCATCGGACTTCCCACATAGCCTACTATAGTGGAAAGCCCTCTTTCGCGGATATGCGGCAAATCTGACAATCGCTTAACTTAGTTATTGCTCTGTTTCAACCATATCCGGAATATACCGTATATTCCCCTGAGGTGCAGCAGGCAACCGCTTCCGGAGCTGATTCAGGGAGTGCCGGTCAGCGCTCCTGCATGCGTGCCGGGATTTTGATTGTGTCTAACGTGTCTATCGTATTATGACGAGATTGTCCCTGTGAATTACCTCCGAGTCTCCCTCATGGCCTACTATTTCACATATCCTGCCACTCTGGCAGCCGCATATCTTTTCCAGTTCATCCGAGCCGTAATTGCTGATACCAACGGCAATTTCATCTCCCTGCGGGTTACGAACGCTCAAACAGTCGCCTGCGTCAAAGGTCCCTTCCACCCCTGTAATCCCTACGGCAAGCAGGCTTTTCCTGTTCTGTACAATGGCTGACTCTGCACCACTGTCCACCTGGAGACTCCCCTTCCTGTCAAGGGTGAAGGCTATCCAGGGCTTGCGCCCCCTTAGCCTGGAGGTCTTTTCAGGTACAAAAAGGGTGCCTATCTCCTGGCCGTTACAGATTTTTTCAAGGACATTTTCATGCCTTCCAGCCGCAACGATCATGGGAATTCCACATGCGGTTACCATGCGGGCACTGGAAAGCTTTGAGCGCATGCCGCCCCGTCCGGCCCTGCCAGGACGGTCATCCGCCAGGGACATGATGCTGTCATCCACGTTTTCAACAATACTTATGAGCCTTGAGTCGGGGTTTTGCCTGGGGTCGTCATCATAAAGCCCGTCGATGTCACTGAGGCATATAAGAACATCAGCCTCTGCTACATTTACAATGAGGGCTGCGAGGGCATCGTTGTCAGTAAACTGAAGCTCTTCGGTGGCTACGGTGTCATTTTCGTTGATGATTGGAATAACATCCCAGTCAAGCAGGGTTTTTATGGTGTTCTTGGCATTTACATACCTGTGACGCGGAATAAGGCCTTCCCTGGTAACCAGTATCTGGGCAACTTTATAGCCGTATGTTTCAAAAGCTTCTTCGTACACCTGAATCAGCCTGCTCTGTCCTATGGCTGCCATCGCCTGCTTTTCGGGTATGGTGCGGGGCCTCTTCATGCCGCTCATCTTGCCCATTCCGGCAGCAATGGCGCCTGATGAGACAAGGGTTATGCGCTTGCCTTCTCTTTTGAGACTTGCTATCTGGCCGCAGAGGTGGCGAATTACATTCAGGTTCAGTCCCTCTTCATCTGCAAGGACTGCACTTCCTACCTTTATAACAAGTGAATTTGTCTCC
>JALVQQ010000252.1 GCA_027025395.1 Deltaproteobacteria bacterium
CCGGGGTCCTGCAGGGCATGTTCTCCAATAACACTCACAGGCCCCGGCCCGACCATTCTAAAACAAGAGGGAAAAATGAAAAAAAAAACGGTCCTTTTTCTTATGCTGGTGTTGTCCTGTTTTGTGGCAGCATGCGTTCATAATTCAACACCTGCTGAACAGGAAATAAAGGCTAAAGTCAATTATACTCCTGACGCATCAAAGGTTAAAAATCCTATAAAAACCATTAAAACCTTATTGGAAGAACAGCCGCCGGCCTACGGGTATATCCCGACAAACCTGGAAGTAACGGAGAGAGCTATCAAGATGACAGTTCCAGCTGGGGGGACCTGGTTCACCATGGGTGTACCAATACCAGGGCAGAAAGAACAGGATATTTATTATTATAAGACATTGGGTACCCCTGTCGTGTCCAAGCCTGAAAATGATCCTGTCTGGAATGTTCAGATAGTAGATAAGCATGACAACGTGTTATACTGGATGTTTGCAGAGACCAGAGAAAATGCTGAACGTTTTGCAGATGCACTTTATTACATGATTCTTAATCATAAATGAATTTGTATAGGTCACTAGCAAACTCAAACAAATCCATAGCGATAACCAGACGGTAAACCGCAACTCTTTTTTTTCGGGTATCCTGCACGCCAGGTATGTATCTATTCTTCCGATCCGATAGATAAGTTTCCCGTAGAATCAGATATCCCCGTCTTTCCGGTTGGAGAGATAAGACTCGTAACCTCGTAACCGGGTGCATTCCCATTTTGTCGCAAGTCAAGCAGCCTGCTGAAAACCTGCCGTATTGGTCATCTGCGGCCAGAATTGCATGAACATTTCTCGTGTTCTGTTGACCAGATTGCCGAGAACGATGTTCCATCGGCCGCAGAGGAATTGGCTGCGTAAAAACAACATAACCTCTGCCATTTCAGCTGTCCAGAAGATACCTGCACCTTTGAGGCGGAGATTGATCACCCTCCGGATAGCGCTTTCAACCGCGCCACTGCCTGTGGGTAGATTGTGTTCTTTGAAAACAGAATAATGCATACGGTCCTGGTTGCCGGCAAAATAGTTGTCAAATTTTTTCAATGCCTGGGTCCGTTTTTTAGGACTGCGAAAAAGTTCTTCTATTGTGCTGCGCAGTTCGTCAAATTCACCGTGCCAGAGAAGATCCTTCCAATACTCAAAAACCTCTTGCCGATGGCGGGATAGAGAACGTGGAATCATTTCTGCAATCTGGTTGAGATTCTGCTTTGCATGGGTATAGTCAAGGGCCTCGTACCAATACGGGACTTTGAGTCTGCCCATAAGCTCCGGGATCCGTTTCCAGAGGCAGGGCGCACCATCGGCACAGAAAACAACCCGGTCAGCTGTTGCTGGATCAAGCTGTTGCAGGTAGAGTTCCAAGAGATCAAAGAAGTTCTCGATATTGCCAAGGGTTGCATCGTATATGGGCGGTATCTCCCTAATGAGCTTGCCGCTTGCATCAAGGAACTGGATGGTGAGCAGTTTTGGCTCCACCCAGTCAGTGGTATATCCCTGGCGTTTAAGAGCAGCCGGTCTGCGTCCCTTTTTTCGTTTGCGTTGCCGTAATCTGCCGCCATCCATGCAGATGAGAACCGTAATGTCCTTGAGATCAAGATCGTTATGTTTGAAAGATATTTCACCGCGGTTTTGCATAGCCCCCTGACCGAACTTTCTGCAAAGCCGCTGGATAGTCTTGACATCCAGGGGCCTTCCCTGTTCCCGGAGTACCTTGCCGGCTATATGAAAGGAAGGGCACAGTATGGCCAGCTGCAGGACATTGGAAGCGAGATTTGCGGAAACCCGCTCGATAAAGCCTAAAACTTCCAGGCCGAGATGGCATCCGGATCCATTGGGTGCTTTTTTACGTTTTCGTTTTGAAGGGGCCTTGGTGAACCAGGGGGAAGATATGGTCAGTGTTCTGCCGGTAAAAATCCGAACGGATGTCTGACGAAACCCGCAGAAACGCATGCCTTTACGGGCGGCAAGCTGTTTCAGCGCGGGCAGGAATTCATCCCGGTCCTCAAGCAATGTCTGGAGAACCGGAAGCATAATCTGATCGATGAAGTCATGGAGGGCATCACGTAGAGAAACTTCAAGCCTGTTCCAGTCCAGGTTGGAAGAAAAGCATGATTGAATTTTTGTGAGAGTATCGGCAAGTTGTTGTATGGGCAGGTCGTGCATCTCAGGCTCCTGTTGCAGGTAACAAAGGAGCCTGCAACGTCATGCGGCGCAGAGCTTTTTGCGAAAATCAGACCTGAGTGGATAGAGATAAATATCCTTTACCGGAACCTTCATATTCCTGTTTCGATCCTGTCGACTTCGTCCCGTAGTCTGGCCGACATGGATCCAGTTTGCGGCCCGGTAACAGGTGCCGCGGAAACGAGTTGTATCCACGAAGGTTTCGACCAGGGAAATCGTATGGCCATACCGGTTCTCCCAGTCCTGATTAAGCTGTCTCAAACTAAGAGACAACAGGTGGGAAGCCAGGCATTTTACCTGCACCCATGGTAATATGAGAAACCTGGTGTTGTTGGTGAGCAGCGGCAGGTTGCGTTCTCTGGTTCGGACGTCCCAGCCGATGTATGCATCCCTGGATCCGGTTTTCCAGGCAGCCGACCCAAAGAGCAGGCAGCCCAGTGGCCGGTTGTACGCATCATAGGCCAGATATCGGATGTTCTCGCCGACGAATGTTGCCTGCAGTCCGAGGTAGTGATAACTTTGCAACAGATGACAGAAGAGGTTGTCCCGGTCGGGTCTTGAATGCGTTTCGACAAGGCGTATCGGTCGTATTGCCGATAGAGAGTCACGTACGGGTTCCGTGCTGTGTGGAACTTCTCTGATCTTTCGTTGGTAATGCCCGGCGTGCAAGGGCTTGGGAAGGGTAAGGAGGCCTAAATCTTGCAGCTTGCGCAGCATGGAGCGGCAGGCTATATCTTTGAGTTGGCCATTGGGTCTTTTCCAGTCCCAGAGTTTGCATATCTCTTTGGATATACGGGTACGATTCCAGGAAGGATTTTCTTGAATCAACCACCTGATAGAATCAATATCCGTGCGGTGTAACCGGCGTCCCTGTATGACCATTTCTTCATTCATGGACGGCAAGGTACAGGAAAATTATTGTGGAGTCCAGCTAAAAATAAGACTATTGAGAAATAATATTAGAGTGCGACAAAATGGGTTTGCACCCAAGCGTGACTAATTCGCTGCTCATAGGGTATAGCCTTAATGC